>CAYJDL010000163.1:0-2663 GCA_964368885.1 uncultured Desulfovibrionaceae bacterium
ATAAAACGAACATTTGAATTGTAAATATCTTGTATACATTGGATATTTTTAGGATTTCCCTTGCTTAACATAAAACCTTGAGTACGTCCAAATCCTTGAATTAAACTTACTCCACCTTCGGGAAAATGCTTGTTTACATAGGAAATATTATAAGTTCCATCATTTTCATCAAGTAAATGTATTCCACCTAAATGCGCTTCTTCACGTTTAATAGCCATAATACCACCCATTGAACCCACATGCGATGAATTCATATATAAATTTTCATCGCTTATGTGTAACATATCGCCAATTTCATCTAATAATGGGTCATGACTACCAATAACTACTAAGGAATTATCTATCTTGCTAAGAGGTTGCAATAAGCGAATATCTACTTTTTGTCCGGCAAAATATCCTTCAAGTCCCTGAGCAACTTCTAAAATTCCATCTGCCTTCATGAAGGATGATATAACACCGCTACCACGACTTAAAGGTGAGGCTATATACCTATCTTGCACTAGTCCCATGCGCACTCGAATAAATTCTTTATGCTTTACACCGGAAATTATGGGTCGTGCAAGAATTGCCTCTTGAAATTGTGCTTCAGGATTTTTTAGCTTAGTATATTGTTCCAATAAAGGCTTTAATATTTCTTCAATAACAATTATTCCTGATACCGGATAACCGGGGACTCCAAGTATAGCCTGACAGTTTTGTGATCGCCCTTGCTTATAGTCTTGAGAATAACCTAAAATAGCCGGTTTTCCGGGTTTAATAGCTATACCATGATAAAGAACTGTTCCAACGTCTTCTATAACCTTAACTGTATAATCTTCTCGTCCGGCTGAAGACCCAGCATTAATAATAACAATATCGCATTGACTAAGAGCAAGCTCAAGGGCAGATTTTAAGGCATTAAAATCATCCTTACAAATAGGGTATATTTTACAATCGGCACCTAAGTCCTTAAGCATTGCATTAAAAATTGCTGAGTTAAATTCAATAATATCTCCAGTTTTTGGCGTAGACTTAGGGGAAATGACCTCATTTCCTGTGGGAATTATGCCAATAAGCGGTTTTTGTAAAACATCAACATTCAAAACGCCAGCGGCTAACATAGAACCTATGGCGGCCGCATTAATGGTGGTATATGATGGCAATATCATCTCACCTTGACAAATATCCTCGCCAATTTGTCTAATGTGCTGAAAAGGCGTCGCCGCTGTATGAATTTTAATTTGCCCATCATCTAAAAAGACAATGTCTTCCATCATTATAATGGCATCATAAGTATCAGGTATGGGATCTCCTGTATCAAGCATAATATATTGATTTTGATTTAGAATAATAGGTGTAGTTTGACTTGCACCAAAAGTATTTTTTGCCATAACGCCAATTCCATCCATGGCACTTGAATTATAGTGAGGTGCTGAAATATTAGCATAAACTGCGCTTGCGCTTACTCGATGGCAGGCATTAATTACTTCAATATTTTCTATGTCAGCTTTAAAATTATTATCAAGCATGGTTTGTAAATAATTTTGCTTTGCCTCTTGTAGGGGAACATTAGTAAGATACTTAAATAACATAATTATTCCTAAATAAGCTTAACTGTTATTAAAGAGCCTTTTGCATAGCCTTCACAATTATGTGGAATCATAAAATAGGCATTAGCCATTGATAATGTAGTTATTAAACTAGATTTAATACCAATAGGTATAGCCATATACTTTTGATCTTGCAATTGTAAATTAATTGGAACAAATTGCGCCCTACCATGATTAGATTCAACCGATTCCGTTAAAATAGCTTGAATCTGCGGTGCATAAATCTTTTTTCCATAAAGTTTTTCCAGTAAACTATAAACAATGGTCAAGGTCACAAAAAAAACTGCAACCGGATGACCGGGCAAGCCAATGAGCGGAACATTAAGAGCTTTTCCCATAATAGTTGGTTTTCCGGGCTTTATAGCCAAACCATGAAATAATATTTCACCTAAGGAATCAATAACCGCATATGTAAAATCTTTTTCACCAACACTACTACCACCACTAATAAGTACAACTTGGCACTCTTGCAAAGCTTTCTCTACGGTATCTGTGAGTAATTGTTTATCATCCTTAATAATTCCATATTGTTTAGGAATAAGCCCAAAGTCACTTACCATTGAATATAAAAGGCTACTATTAACACAGCGCACTTGCGCATTATTGGGCTTTTCATCAATATCTACTAACTCATCTCCGGTGGCAATAATGCCCACAGTAAAGGGATTTTTCACCTGAACATTAACCATACCTAAAGCAGCTAATGCACCAATATCTTTTGAATTAATGACAGTTCCGCTTTTGAAGAGCAACTTTCCGGGGTAAACATCATCACCTTTTAAGGTTACATTTTGCCCCGGAGCAACTGCCTTAAGAATGCCAATACTATTATCATTATAATCTTCTGTATATTCAAACATTTGAACTGCATCAGCATTTGCTGGTAAAGGTCCACCTGTTGGTATAGCCGCACAACAATCTATATCAAGAGAAAAATTAGCTTCCTTACCCATGAAAATGCGTTCTTGTACACTTAAAATAGTAGGAATGCTATCACTTGCACCAAAAACATCTGACGCTCTAAGAGCATAACCATCTACGTTGGAGCGATTAAAAGATGGTACATATTCTGTT
>CAYJDL010000163.1:2673-3650 GCA_964368885.1 uncultured Desulfovibrionaceae bacterium
AAAATTTTACCCTTGGCTTCAAGTAAAGGTAGGCTTTGACTTACAAAATTTAACTGTTGAAATTCTGTATTTATAAGGTGATACGCCTCTTCTAAGGTTTTTAATGCCAACATAAGTTATTCCTCAATTTGTTATTGTTTTATTATGTACATTAATGTACTATTAACATTTTTTGCGATTTATACCTATTTTACGCACATTATCATATAAAAGCTACAAGAAAATATTGCAAAATTCACATTACAGCTAAATAATATTTTCTTTAAAAAAAAATAGTGCTTTTACTTTAAATTTTTGCTATAGCCATTTCAATAACGGCAAGGAAACAACAGTTGTTCCATGCATAATATTTTATGGACAAGGTAAACCGTGTAAATTCTAGGTTTTACACGGTTGGTTATTGTGCTTTGCATAAAAGCAAAGCTAAAACCTCCTAGTAAAAAAAGGAGTACGCATGAAAAAACAGGCTAGGGTATTTAGGCTCGGGCTTATGGTAGCAGTATTAACTTGCTTAGCCATATCCTCTGTTGCCATGTCAAATGATGCCGCAAGTGAAGAAGAGATCGAACGCATCCCCTTTGCTCTGCCCGCACTAAAAGCAGATAAAATGCCACCGGTATTTTTTTCTCACGATCTACACATTGCTGCTATGGAAGATGACTGCACACCATGTCACACTGCCAGCGAAGAATTTTTCCTTGATAGTGAAGGACAAAAAGCTGACAAAGTTATAGCATATGTTCACAAAAGCTGTGTGAGCTGTCATACTAAACTGGGCAAGGGACCTTTGCTTGCTTCGTGTCGTTCATGTCATAATTCTGCAATTGCTGACAAACAAGCAAAAGCTGCTAAGAAATAAGCCATTTGGGAGGCGTATATAATGTTAAATATTCTCACTGGCCCAATTTTCACCGTGTGCTTACTCATTTTTACTGTGGGTATGATTGCACGTATTGTTTTGTATATTAAAGGACTTG
>CAYJDL010000163.1:3660-4799 GCA_964368885.1 uncultured Desulfovibrionaceae bacterium
TGATTGGCGTCTTGACCGTGTTGCATATTCGCAACAAATAGGACGTGGACTACCTGGAGCCCTTGCATCAATTGGCGCATGGCTTCTCCCCGGTGGAACACAAGGATGGCGCAAACAACCATTAATGGCTGCCGGATTCTTTTTATTGCACTTTGGAGCAATTTTATTACCATTTTTCTTAGTTGGGCACACCATTTTATTGGAAAATGCTACAGGAATCAGCTTACCTAGCCTGCCAATGTTGCTTGCTGACCTTCTTACCTATGCAGCACTTATTGGTCTTGCTATTTTAGTTGTACGCCGCATTATCGTGCCTGAAGCAAGAGCTTTAACTGGTTGTAAAGAATGGTTAGTTTTAGCTTTAACCATTGTACCATTTGCATCAGGTTTAATAGCTCGTTTATCACCAAGCGATGTATGGACTATTATTCACATCATAAGCGGTGAAATTTTCCTTGTTATGGCTCCCTTTACTAAGCTTAGCCATATTGTTTTGTTCTTCATGTCCCGCGCACAAGTGGGCATGGATTTTGCCATCAAAAGAGGTGGCGCATCTCGTGGTCCTGTCTTTCCATGGTAAGCTAAAAGGAGTCAACTATGTCTAACAAACCATTTTGCACTAAGGCTCCCCTAAACACTAAGGAAGACATTATGCATGTCCTTAGCGATAAGGGCGGGGCTAAATATTATGAAGAAATGAAATCATTGCCGGTGGATACTGAGCTTTTAAAGGCTCAGTTGAAAAAAACTTGCAAATCACGCACCAGAACTTGGCTTGAAATTTGCGCCAACTGTGGCATGTGTGCTTCAAGTTGTTTTCTATATACCGCTAATGAAAATGACCCACAACAAATTCCATCCTTAAAAATTCGCCAAACTCTTGGCGAAATGCTCAAAAACCCTGATAAGGTTGATGCTGCATTTATGGTTAAGTGTATGGAAATTGCTTGGTCACGCTGTACTTGCTGTAACCGCTGTGCCGTATACTGCCCTCATGGTATTGATACTGGTGTAATGTTCAGTTACTTGCGTGGTATATTATTCTCACATGGCTTTGTACCTTGGGAATTAAAAATCGGCTCCGGTATGCACCGTGTATACGGCGCACAAATGGACGTAACTCAAGAAGATTGGCTTGA
>CAYJDL010000164.1:0-4748 GCA_964368885.1 uncultured Desulfovibrionaceae bacterium
TATGACCTACTGAGGCCATAACCCCACCAAATGCACCCACAGTTGAGAAAATCCCGCCTACCCATACTGCCAAAACAAAAGCTAAAATAGGGCTAATGCTTGAAGCACCGGGAATGCCAAGAAAGCCTACTGGGGCTTTTGGATCTACCTTTCCGGCTGTTACAGCAGCTGCAATAGCTTGTTCTAGGCTTGGTTTTTCCGCTTTTTTATCGCCTTTAATATCATCAGGACTAGCGGGGGGCGGAGCCGGTTTATCAGCATTTTCGATGGGTTTTTGTTCTGTTTGAGCGGTGCTAGCTTCTTCAGCAGCGTTTACAAAGGTAGGCATCGTTACCAAAAGCATAACGATGAGCATGGTTGTCCATGCAAAAGGCACTCTAGAAAATTTGTTCATACTAAATCCTTTGACCTAATTAGAAGTTACTTATTTTCGCAAGATGCGCAAGGGTCACTTTTACCCTTTTTAAACAGAATCAATGGGCAGTTTTTACAGATGTCGCCACCTGGGAAGCTGTCACCTGGACGAGTAATGGAACTTGAACCATTATTTTTTTCCATACGTTGCATAAGGCGTGCTACAGTTTGTCCAATCTGCGAGCCGGGGATAAAGACGTTAACTTCACCACGTTCGGTTTTACCTGCATTATAACTACCAGAACAGGCAGGACAACAGTTAAATGTATTGTTAAGATAAGAATATACAGTACCGCCACAAGCTGATGAGCTCATAGTGATGGATGTTTTAATGGGATGTATATCAGTTGCAGCCGCATAGTCAACTGCTAAGTGGTACGACTGCATATTATCACAGTAAAAATGTACTACATGTGGATCCATAACTGCTTTTCC
This sequence comes from uncultured Desulfovibrionaceae bacterium, assembly GCA_964368885.1. GTDB lineage: Bacteria > Desulfobacterota > Desulfovibrionia > Desulfovibrionales > Desulfovibrionaceae > CAYJAD01. The sequence goes on from CAYJDL010000164.1 coordinate 850, forward strand.
TAAAGGACCAACAGCAATGGCTTTAACACTGTTCATATCCATTTTTGGTTTAGAGCGCAAAAAACGTTCAGCTTGTGCAAGATCTACACAATATTTGGCTTGGCTCTTAATCTCGTTTTCATCAATGTCCTTCCAGCCAAAGCTTACCTTTCCATAGAACAGCCCATAGTTTCGGGAGTTCCAAGAACAGTAGTATTTTGCATACGAGCGGGAATTTCCCATTGGCAATAAGTAAGAGGTTTTACAGAAATAACATGTTCGGTACATTCTGTAAATTTTTTTACATCATCGTCAGTAAACAAAAAAGTAACGGCAATAGGATGATGATAAAGGCGTAGTGAATCCATTAAAACTTTTTCCATTTCAGCATAACTCAAAGACATATGAAACCTCCAATAAAATATAAAAATCACTAGCTACTATACACAGTAAATGTTGGTTGTGCAACAAAAAAAAAATATTTTATAATTCATTAATTAAAAAAAATATAAGTAAAATAAAACATATGTTTACAAAGATAATAAAGAAAAAAAGAGTGAGTGCTTTGTATAAAAAAATAATAAATGTGAAAAAAAAATCTAAAGTTAATATTTTGGAGAGGCAAAAAGTAGTTGCCAATTCTATATCTACTGTTTAACTAAGGAGAGGTATTTTGCTTTAATGATTTGTACAATGACTTTAAGGATACATTATGAAAAGAATTTTTAGTTTATTGCTTATAATTATGGCATTTTTTTCTTTAACTGGGCTTTATTATGCAGTAGATGCTCCGCAAGTACATGGTACTGAGCATAAAGCGTCTGGGCAAGCATCTGCTATACAAGATTATAAATATGAGCAGTCGTTCATTTTTAAATATGGTGAATTGCTTGCGATGCTTGCTATAGTCTTAACCATTTGCGGTATAATTATTGGTATGATTTTTATAGGGAGAAATTATGGTATGGTGAGATTGAAGAAAAAAAGTAAGGAAGCAGCGCGCAAATCATCTATAGTACTTGGAACAATTTTGCTTATATCGTTTGGAATTTAAGCGATATTTGTACATTTATTGTTGCTTTTTTGTCTGCCAATGGGTTTGATTTTTGGAGTATGGGCTTATTTTGACCCTTCAATACCATTCTTGAATCGAGATGGATTTTGGGATTTAAAATGATTTTTATGAAATATTGATTTATTTTCTTTTCATTGCTTTCATCATTGTTTTTGTATCTTTATCAACTCTTAAAGATGTGCATATTTTTTGTAGCGTTTTATTAAATGTATCCTTATCTAGTGTATTATTTTTTAAAAAAAGAAGCGTCTCTTGAGGGAATTTAACAAAGCATATAGAGATAGCCCAAGCAACAGACATTTTAACATAATAATTATCATGTGCAATTTTTTCACAAATAGATAAAACAGCATTAATATACTTTTCTTCGATATAATGAAATAATAACATAACAATTGCAAAGCGTATTTCATAAGCTTTGCTTGATTGATAATAAGGTATTAAATAGTCCCACACTCTTTCTTTATGCTTTCTTACTATCTTTAATTCACCGCAAAAGCTATCACAAAGCGACCAATTAGTAATTTTAGGCACAAAAAGTGATACTTGCTCTAAGATAAGCTCAATATCTGCATTAATATTCGCTATAATAAATCCTTTTAGCATGGTCTCTTCAAAATAAATATCTTCTGCATTATGAAGAAATTCAATGGGATTTTCTTTGGCAATCCTTTTGGCAATTTTTCGTAATTGTGGAATACGCACACCTATGAGATTGTCACAACCTGGTATAAGTGCAGATGCAAAGTTTTTGTATTTTTCTTCACAAAGTGATAATAACTCTTCTCTTATTTCAAGTTCTTTTGGATACATATTACCTCAACTTCAATATTTTTTGACTATATGTTGCTATTGCCTTAGTTCAGCACTTAATGTAAGTTGTTGTTAATTTAAAGTCAATGCTAGCATATCTTTATAAATATTCAATAAATAAAAATTTCATAACTTATTATAAGAACAACAGTAAACTTTTATATATTTATGAAGTATGCTCTTTCGCTTATGACCGCTGATATTGTCTTTGCAAAGAGCAAAGTAAATTGTTATAAACAAAAATAAAAGGAAAACATAATTTATAATATGAGTTTACATAAAAAAAATGATAGTTATGATGTCATTATACTTGGCAGTGGCAGTGCCGGTTTACAATGTGCATTAACGGCGGCAAAGCGAAATTTGTCAGTTCTTGTCTTGGATCATAATGACTGTGCAGGGAGGAAATTAAGCATTAGTGGTGGTGGTAAGTGCTTTTTACCATGACCAAGAATTTGTCGATCCAAGCCTTGAGGTCTTCACCCCTCAAATATTACTTAAATATTTAGCTAAGCATAATTTAACTTGGGAAGAGCGTGACCATGGACAGCTTTTTGGGTTACAATCAGCGCAAGAGCTTGTAAATGCTTATGTTTATGATTGTGAAAGATTAAAATGTAAATTTTTATTTTCGCAAAAAATTCTTTCTGTCCAAAAATCACTAATAAATGAACAAGATAAAAATGAAGATATATTTATTGTAAAATGCCAAGGTAAAAATAATGAAAAATCTTTTAAATGTTCAAATATTGTTCTTGCTTTAGGTTCCTCTGCATGGGCTCAAGTTGGCGCAAGTGCCTTTGGTTTACAATTAGCTAAGCAATTTGGTCATCAAATAAAACCCTTTACACCTGCTTTAACAACTTTACATCTTGCCAAGGATGCCGCACTTATTAATTTAAGCGGTATTTCCTTACAGGTAAGCATTACAATTCATGATTTTTCTCATACCGAAGCCTTGCTATTTACGCATAAGGGCATAAGTGGTCCGGTAGTTTTACAAGCATCGTCTTATTGGCAAGAAGGACAGGAAATTAATATTAATTTCTTGCCACATTTGCATATTGAAAAACTTTTAGACTCATCGGAATGCGCTAAACTTTTTGTGCGTTCGCTTATAAATCGTCATTTACCTCAACGCCTTACCGATGCTATCCTACCTCAAGAGCTGGCCAGAAGAAAAATAGCTGAGCTTTCTCGCAAAGCACGAAAAGAAATTCATAACACTGTGCATAATTACACCATTACACCTATAAAAACAGGCGGAATGCATAAGGCAGAAGCAGCCTTGGGTGGTGTTTTGACTAAGGAAATTAATCCATGGTCTATGGAAAGCCTTTTATGCGAAAAATTGTTTATTGTCGGTGAATTACTTGATATTACAGGCTATTTGGGCGGTTATAATTTGCATTGGGCTTTTGCCAGCGGTCATGTAGCCGGATTAAATGTTCGTTAGCAAAGTCTTTCCTTATTGTTTTTCTCAAACCCTTTTCAAAAAATCTTTTACTTCAGATATTTAAATAAATTGCAAGAGATAAGAAACAATCACGTAACTTTAATCTTTATCAGTAAAAATAAAAATGTGTTATAAGCGCGTTTTAGGAAAGGATGGGGGGTTTTCCTTCCCCCCAAAAAAAATAAACCAGCGTTTCCTCAGCTATTTCTTTTCTTTAGCCGGAATGCTCACTAAATCACCTGTATAATATTTCCCATCACTTTTCCGTTTACCAACTGCCACTCCTGTACCAAGGTCATTAAAATGCCACCACTCGGACGCCAAGGGCGTAAAACCATTTTTTGTAAGATATTTTTGCAATAATAAAGCTTCTTTTGTCATTTTTGCTGCCGGAGGAACATTTTTCCAAGCAGTGCTGGAGCGTGAACTTACAGGATAGCTAAAAACAACTGCTTTTGAACTAAGTTCGTGCATAGCAGAGGGCATGGCATATTCTGTATAACGCTTAGGGCTTGCGTAGGTATATGTCCCCATGCTCTTATTTTCCATTTCCTCTACTTTTGCCAAATTTACGTA
>CAYJDL010000165.1:0-4667 GCA_964368885.1 uncultured Desulfovibrionaceae bacterium
ACGCAGTAATTGCCCACGGAACGTTATTTACGGATAAGCTCTTAATCTACTCTAAAACCTAAGGCAAGAGCATCATACGGATCTATAACATATTTATTTAGACCTGTTATATGAGCAGATCCAGACACTTCAGGTATACCGCCCTTATAACCGCCAACAGTTGCAGCCTCTACAATGCGAGCTTCAAATTGAGTTCCAATAACACTTTCATGAATAAATTTTTCATCAAGTCCAAGCTCACCTTTAGCAAATAAAGCAGCTACTCTAGCAGAAGTGCCCGTTCCGCAAGGAGATCTGTCCACTGAGCTTGGTAGAAAAATTACTGTATTACGATAGGTTGCTTTAGGGTCATCAGGCTGTGTATTAAACATGACATGTGTTATAACATTAATAAAAGGCTGTTCAGGATGTTCAAATTTTACGGCCTTACGAACTGCTTCACCAAAAAGTTGCGCGCAACGAGTAATTTTAGCTAAATGCCCTGAGCGCAAATCTAAGTCAAAATGACTTGCATCTGTAATGGCATAAGTATTACCCCCATAGGAAACATCATAGGGAATACTTCCATACCCTTCAACGTCTACATAACCTTGAGCATATAAAAATGAAGGTACATTTCTAAAGGCTACCTTAGTTACACGATGGTTTTCTATGCTCACCTTAGTACGCACAAGTCCGGCGGCAGTATCAATATTTACATTTTGCTCAGCACCTTCCATGGGAATGCGACCGGATTCTAGCATTGCTGTAATAGATCCAATGGTTGAATGTCCACACATGGGCATAAAACCTCCGGCATCTATGAATAATACGCCCATATGGGCTTCAGGATGACATGGTTCAGTCCAAATAGTACCGGACATATTGCTATGCCCTCGAGGTTCTAACATGGTGCAAGTGCGCACCCAATCAAGGTTTTTAACAGCATATTGCATTTTTTCTGCCATAGTTGCACCAAATATGCTTGGTACTCCGGCAATTAAATTTCGTGTTGGGTTTCCGGCAGTGTGGGTATCAATGGATTCTAAAATATTCTTGGTGAGCATGTTTAATTCTCCGTAAATAATAATTGTAATATGCTTATGCTGTAAAGCGATCTAGCGAAAAAGCTTCAATTTCTTCTCGCTCAATATTTCTTTCTAAAATAATATCAAGCATTAATTCTCCGGTAACAAGACTTAAACCAATGCCATTACCCTCATGGGCTGTAGCCACATACAAACCTTCATATGGAGTTTTTGAGATAATTGGCTTTCCATCCGGTGAACACGGGCGAAATCCAGCATAAGTCCTTATAATTTTAACATCTTTAAACTTTGGGAAAAAGTGTAAAACTCTTTGGGCTTGAGCTTTTAATACAGCAGGGTGCGGTCGCATATCCATACCCACAAAACGGCGACTACTACCCATAAGTACAGTTCCTTCAGCAGTTGGTTCAAGAACCATAGCAATGCCATACTGCTCCATTTCAGGAGAAACACCAGCCCTTTTTGTTCCACCCTTTGCAGCTAAATAACCAAATTCAGCATAATTTTTCTTAATAAGTCCTTTAGTCTTTTCTGTAACCAAGATGTGACCTTGACGTGGTCGAACCGGTAAAGTTAAATCCAATGAGTGAGTAAGCAAAGGAGACCACGCTCCGGCACAAATGATAACATTTTGACACTTGATAAGACCTTGATCTGTTTCTACACCACATATTTTACCATTGATTTTTTTAATACTTTGAGCAGAAGTATAAGTAAGGATTTTTGCACCATATTCCTTAGACCTTTGACATAAACCAAAGACTAAGTGCATAGGATTAAGCTGAGCATCGCTCAAAAAATTTAAGCAAGCTACAATATTATCAGCGACTAAGGGTTCATGGTGACGCAATTCTTGTTGATCCCAAATACTAGCTTGTAAGCCTTCTTTAATCTTCCCTGCAAGGGTTGCTTCAAGGATTGGAATATCTTTTTCATCATCAACCAAAAGACCAACGCCATCAGCGGCAAATTCAATATCTTCCGGTAAATCCGCAGCAATTTCGGGAAAAAGGTCTAAGCCTTTTTTGCAAAATCTACTAAAAAGCCCCGGAGGACTATCATAAGTTACTGCATGCCCATCACAACGCTTACTACTGCCCCAAGGACATTCGCCACGCTCCACAAGCAAACAGTCAATGCCATTTTTAGCTAAGTAATAAAGTACAGCTGCCCCTATGGCACCGCCACCGATGACAACCGTATGAGCGTATTCTTGTTTATTCATACTTAATCCATTTTTAAAGGAAACGCTGATTTATTATTTTTTTTTGAGAAAGACTTTTTGTGAACAAAAAGTCTTTCCGTTCTCAAGATAATTGGCTTTTCAAAAAAACTTTCAATAGAATATTCTAGAGAAAAAGTATTTTACAACCTAACTTAATTGGGTTTGCTTAAGAAGTTCTTCAACACTTGCTTTAACATCATCAGATATGGCTATTCTTGGTAAACGTAAATGACCATTGCCAAGACCCTGCTTGTACACAAGATATTTCGCTACTTGCCACAACTGTCCGGAATCTTCCAATAAACGTAAGAAAGGCAAGAGTTTTTTGTAAATTTCTCTTGCTTCTGCTAACTTTCCTGCATGTGTTAATTCAAATAATTGAGAAGTCATTTTAGGTGCAAAGTTAGCCGCAACACATACCCAACCTTGCGCACCCATGACAAAACTTTCCATTGCTAAAGTTTCACAACCACAAAAAGCTACTATTTGCCCTTCAAGTTCATCAACAACACGAGTCAATCTTTGCATTTCTCCGGTAGATTCCTTAATATAATTCATATAAGGAAGCTTTACAATGCGCTCTAAAGTCTCTGGTTGCACATCAAAACCAGCACTGCCCGGATTATTATAAACCATAACTGAAAGCTTAACATTTTCAGAAAGAACTTTGTAAAAATTATAAATTTCTTCTTGACTTAAATGCAAAGCCGGAGGTAAGCACATGATGGCATCAGCTCCAATGCTATGCGCATGTTCTGCAAGCTCCAAAACATCTGTCACTTTTAAAGCTACAGCTCCAACACATACAGGCACCCTACCATTAACAGTTTTCATAACAAATTCAGCATATTCTTTGCGTTCAGAAATGGAAAGAGCTGAAAATTCACCGGTTGCACCAACAGGTAAAATACCATGCACTCCATTATCCAAAAGCCAGTCAAGGTGCTTTTTTGCATCATCATAATTGATGCTTTGGTCAGCATTAAAATGAGTTACAGTAACTGCATAAATTCCTTTAAGTTCTTTCATGATTGTTCCTTACGTTAAATTACAATTTACTTTAGTCATAAAGTTCAGGCAACCTAACAAAAAAAAGTTATTTTGAAAAGAAAAAAGTATTTTATCAAAATGCTATAATAATTCAATGTTATGAACAGTTCATCGCTAGAACACTTGAGGAAGCACTGGATTTATCATTTCTTGAGGGAGGAAGTAAACTTTTTTTGAAAAGACCGTCCCAACGCCCTAATGGCGGCAAAGCTATTTGCCTTAGGTAAGGGTTATGCGCAATTAAAAAAGGCATGGATTGCTTCGTCGCAGGCTTCTCGCAATGACCTGATTTTACAACGAAAGTCATTGCGAGTGAAGCGACGCAATCCAGTAATTTAATTAATTTTAACAATTGCTCAGGACTCTTTAGATAGCGTTTTCTTTATTATTTGGAATATTTTTAGGTTCTGCCTCTTGTTTACTGGCAGGAGTTAAATCCTTAACTTGTATTTTACTACGTTCAACTGGTTTCTCAGTATTTTCGTCAATTTCCTTAACATCAGTTTTGTCGCTTTCCTTTGCCTGCGGTAAATTCTGTTCATCGGACTTAGGGGTATCAGGCGTCTTTTTATCTTGAGCTACATCGCTTGATTGAGAGCCAATAAGCACACTAGCTTTATGGGAATCACTTTCCTGTTGCACAAGTTTGTTTATACGCTCTAACCTAGCGTTATTTTCCTGCTCTTCCTTTTCAGCAAGCTTCATAGATTCTTTTCTTGTCTTTTCATCAATTTCCATTTGATTATTAAACTCAAGAGAAATAGCAGGTTTTACATTAATGTTCGGAACTGGATTTGGTGCTTTTTCAAGTTGTGTAGCTATGGCTGCATGCAACTCTTTGGCAAGCACTTCAAAATAAGGGTGTACTTTTCCTGATTCTGCATTGTAGGCCTTTCTTGTACTATCTTTATAAGAAATAGCATATTCTCTATTTGAATAATCAACTTCAAAAGTAATTGATTCACGACCTTTAAGCTTGCATATTACTAATAAAACACCTGGAGAGCGATCTTGAGCACGCCATTTTAAGCTATGACTTGCAGCAAAGATCGCATCTCGAACTTCTACAATGTTTGGATAATAATTAGGAATTTCAATAGATACAGGTTCAGTCACCTGAACTGTATTAACTTGTTTTTCAGCACATCCACAAATGCAAATTAAGTTTAAAAGTAAAAGAAATGGAAAAATTTTTTCTAGCATTACTTGTATAACCTTTATTTATTAAAATATATATTATTAAAACATTAAAAAAACACGTAATTCCGATGGTTAGAGTATTCACTCATGAATGAAGTTTTTAAAGACGTGGACTGCCACGTCGAGTCGAGCAAAATCAAATGTTTAACAAAAAAATGGTTCGA
>CAYJDL010000166.1:0-3622 GCA_964368885.1 uncultured Desulfovibrionaceae bacterium
ACAGACTGAGCAGGAAGAACATAGGTAACTACTTCCGTGAGTTCCAATCCCAAACAAGGATTCAGACACAAAAAAGCATTACATTGAAAAATATTTATTTTTAAGTATGTTACAGAAAAACAAGCCATGTCGGCATAATTGTCGGTATGCAAAAAAAGTTTTGGCAGGCAGTCTTTGTATTTCAAATACTTAGACGCTATTTCCTAGACCTCCCCCTCCGCATTATTTCAAATACTTACACATTAAAACGGTGATCTTGAAAGAGGTCACCGTTTTTTATTTTTTGTGAGTTTGCCCCACACCTGCCCCACAAAAAACAAAACAACTAGCATATCTTACGAAAAACATTTCTAACGCAAAAAAATAAAATTTACGGAAAATTGACGAACATTCAAAAAAGTGTTTGTATAAAATATGCAAGCATGTATACCTATAAAAAGTGAAGAGGAGATAAGTACGGACTCTAAGCAACATAGTTTAATGGAAGCGGTGGCAAACTTTTCGCTTGATACCCCAAAGGTAACGATTAGAGATATTGTTTTTAATGAAGTATTATGCGTAAATCCAATGGTCGGGCATCCATTTAGTAACATCAGAGTTACCAGCTTAAATGAATGGCAATCAACAAACACTAATGTTGGAGTCGTAGCACCAACTTATAAAGTCGATGAAAGTTTTTTATATGTTTTTTCAGCTGCTGACAAAAGTGAACTCCAAAATATCTTGAGAAAAAACAACAGCAATTGCTATCCTAACGTGTATGTTCCTCACGATAAACAATTTGAAAACGTCCACAATATGTTCTTAATCGTTGAGAAACGCCTGCAGCATTTTTTAAAATACTGTAGAGACGAGAAGAACCTTAATGATTCTTTTCTTAACGATATTTTCATCAGGATACAAAAATTTACACCATTTATTTTCATTATAAATAACTTTAGAGGGTACATACAATACCCGTTTCAATGGCCAATATTCTATCCCTCTCTCGAAGATGAGCTCGAAGCAAAAATGTACATGCCCCCTCTATGTTTTGGAGGTGCAAAACAGTGGGTTAAAAATCGCTATTGTGATGAATGTGGACGCATTTATTTTTATAAGTTAGAGAGGTCAAGGTTTTGTTCTGAAAGATGTAGAATGAGGACGGTACGAAAGAAGTAATAGTTAAATCCCGACTGGTGGCAGTTGCCCTAATTCTTTTGCTAATAATACCGCATAAGCATGATACTCTGCGGTACAACTCCTTATTACTCCTTTCTGATGAAAGCATATATAGTCTTTTTTGAAGAAATTCATAGCAACTTTTTTTGTACTAGATCACAAGTTTTTCCCAGAAAAAGAATAAACCAGTATTTTCTATAAAATAAAAACAGTAGCCAAGCCTAAAAATATAAAAAATCCGGCTCCATCGGTGATAGTGGTTAGAAATATGCTGGAAGCTTGAGCTGGGTCTCTACCAAGAGCTTTAAATATAAGCGGAATAGATCCACCGGCAATTGCGCCTAAAATCATATCAAATAATAAAGCACTGCCCATAACAAATCCCAGTGCAGGGTTGGCAGTAAAAGCCCATACTACCAAAAAGGCAAAAATAGCCATAATGCTTCCGGTAGTAAAGCCAATTTTACCTTCTCGTAGCACTGCAAGCCAAGAGCGTTTAGCGTCAAAGCGTTCAGTTGCCAATTGTCTAATAATTACGGCTAAAGCTTGTTGCCCTGTATTTCCGGCTTGATTTGCAACCATGGGCATAAGCACGGCTAAGATTGCCATGCTTGCTATTGATCCTTCAAACATATAGACAACAGATGCGGAAACAGCTGAGTTAAAAAGATTAATAAGTAGCCATGGTAAGCGTTTTCGTACAGATTCAAGCCATGGCGTATCAATACTTTCCTCAGGGTCAGCACCAACCATGCCGAGCATATCTGCGCTTGCTTCATCATGAATAATATCTAATATATCATCATAAGTTACAACGCCCATTATATGCCCTTCATAATCTACCACAGGCATAGCCATAAAATTGTAGTGTGACAATAAATTTGCAACTTCGCCTTTTTCCATGTCATAAGTTACGCTGATAACACTATGAGTGGATAGGGCATCTTTTAAGATGGTTCCCGGTCGAGAAAGCATAAGGTCTCGTAAAGAAAGAACGCCTATTAAAATATCTTGCTCATCAACAACATAGGCATAATAAGGACTTTCCTTATCTTCCATTTCATGCCGAATATTTAAAATTGCCTGATCAACGCTAATATTTTGTTCAAGCAAGATTATTTCTGTATTCATAACCCCACCGGCAGAATTGGGGTCAAAATTCAACAAGCTACGAATTTCTTCGGAATCTTCCTTACCTAATCTATCAAGCAAGACGTCTCGATGGTCTTCGTCAAGTTCATCCAAAACGTCTGCGGCATCGTCCGGAGACATTTCGGCAATAATTAAAGCAGCAGTATCAGGGTCAAGATTTTCAAGAACATCAACGGCAACATATTCATCAAGCTCAGCCAAAGCTTCGGCAGCATCTTCCTTAGATAGATTTTGCAAAACGCAAACTTGTTTTTCAAGGCTAAGATTTTCAATATGATCTGCCATATCTGCCGGATGCGCAAATAATTGGCCAAGGTTTGCGTGTTCGGAAACATCCTGACAAATGGCAGGTAATTGCATCCAATCTCCTGCTTTGTATGGATTATTTTCTGCTGGAATCTGAGCAGTATTATTGACAGTATTTGCTTTGCCTGAAGAATTAGGGGAATTGGAAGAACTATTCATACTGTTAACTTTATCCTTTTTTCAACTTAAGGAAATGCTGGTTTATTATTTTTCTCTGGGTAACTTAAAAATTTTTCGCTACATAAAATATTGTGAAATAAATCGCAAATGAATTCTTTTACTTGACGAAAGTTAAGCTTAAATCTAAATGAAAGGGACAATATTGCTTTATTGTCATTTCCTTTCTTGGGACTTGTAACATTAAGACATTGTGAGGACAAGATGTCAAAGGTTGTTTTTAAAGATTATTTTAATCTTAGTGCCTTAGGTTATATTCAACAAAGCATAGTTTTGGCCTTGGAAGAAGATGGGCCAGATCTTACCGCTCAAGGTATTTTTCCAAAGGAGCAAAAGATTGATGCTGTTATTATTGCCAAAGAAAAAACGCTTGTAGCTGGTTTACCTCTGATAGACCTTATTTTTTCTACTTATCAAGCTCAAGGCGGCGGAATTTGTTCATGGAAGTCCATTGCTTCAGAGGGCGAGCTTGTAGAGCCTTATGCTAAAATTGTTCAACTTCATGGCTCATGTATAGACATTTTAAAGCTTGAACGTGTCATTTTAAATTACATTGCGCATCTAAGCGGTGTCGCTAATATTACAGCGCATTATGTGCAAAAAATTTCTGATACAGGTGTTAAGCTATTAGATACCAGAAAAACAATGCCCGGTCTACGTTGGCTAGAAAAATATGCAGTTCGTATTGGTGGCGGTCATAATCATCGTAGAGACTTAACTGAAATGTTAATGCTTAAGGATAATCATATTGACGCTTGCACTTCTATAACCAAGGCAGTGCAAAAATTACGTTCTGTTTATGGTGAGCATCCGCCAATTGAGGTTG
>CAYJDL010000166.1:3632-4650 GCA_964368885.1 uncultured Desulfovibrionaceae bacterium
GTCGAAGTTATGCAGATGTGCAAGAAGCAGTTAATGCCAAGGCAGATCGTATAATGCTTGATAATATGCCAATTGTAGGTGAAATTGGCGGCGATAATTTAATTTCTTGCTTACCTCTAATTCCAAAGGAAATAGAAGCTGAAATAAGCGGCGGTATTAATTATGAAAATATTCGTGATTATGCCTTATGCGAAGGAAGTTCAAGGCGAGCCGATTATATTTCAGTTGGGCGTTTAACTCATTCTGCCATAAGTGCTGATTTTAGTTTACGTTTGTAAACAGTAATTATTAAAAGCTTTGAGGATTTTATGAAAAAAGAAATACAGGCAATTAAAGATGCCATGGGTGATAAATTGCGAATAGTTGGTCATCATTATCAAAATGAGGATATTATACAATTTTGTGATATGGCAGGTGATTCTTTAGAGCTTGCTCGCAAAGTAGCTCTTGAAACTGCGCCGCATATTGTTTTTTGCGGCGTGTATTTTATGGCAGAGTCAAGTGCTCTTTTGGCAGGTTCGCAGCAAAATATTTATATTCCCGACCCTGAAGCTGATTGTGATATGGCAAAAATGTCTCCGGCTCCCTTACTTGAAAAGGTTTTATTCCATTTAAATAAAAGTGCCCAAGCAGAAGGGAGAAAAATTATACCTTTAGCCTATGTCAACACGTCATTAGCCGTAAAAGACGTAGTAGGGCGATATAATGGAGCAGTTTGCACTTCTGCCAATGCTAAAATAATGCTACAGTGGGCTTTAGAACAAGCCGGCGATAATGGGCAGGTTTTATTTTTACCAGATAAAAATTTAGGGCAAAATACTGGTTTGCAATTAGGCTTAAGCGAAAAAGATTGGATGACCTTAGATGTGCGTAACGATGGGAAAAATAATGATATGGAGGCTGTGCGCAAGGTAAAAATGCTTCTTTGGCCTGGGCATTGCATAATTCATGCAAAGTTTTCCCCTGAAACCCGGCCGGCGCGGCGGGCCGCCGCGCAGGACTGTAAGGTTGTTGTGCA
>CAYJDL010000167.1:0-4637 GCA_964368885.1 uncultured Desulfovibrionaceae bacterium
CTGAAAGGACATTGGCTAAAATTTGTACATCTTGCTTTAATCCTTTTGGAAAAAGAGGACGAATTGGGCGGTCAATTAATCTTGAAACCAATGTTTCTCTTTCTGAAGGTCTGCCAATTTCACGGCGGAAGAAATTACCCGGAATGCGTCCGGCAGCGTACATTTTTTCTGTATATTCAACAGTCAAAGGAAAAAATCCTTTGTCTTGTTCTAAAGTTTGCGAGCATACGGTTACAAGTACAACTGTTGCACCGCACTGAATCCAAACAGAACCATGCGCTTGATTGGCAAGTTTGCCTACTTCAAAAGTAATTTCTTTGCCGCCAATAAGCGCACTTAACCGTGTTGGATTAAAAATATCTTGCATAATGCTTTCCTTTCACAAAATTAAGGGGAATCCGGGGATGACAACAGAGCTGGTTAAGGTAAACATATCTTCACAAAAATTCATCAAATAAAATATGCAATCTGAATTGTTTGTATAGTAATGAAGTATGTTTTTTGCTTACGTTAAGTGAAATGCATGCTAAAATATAGATGAACTTTATCATATAAGAGGGTTATTATTATCGTCTACACTTTGCTTGTATTTTAAGACCTTTTATAAGCTATGCCTTGCTGGCATACTCGGCCCCCCCTTTCTACTGTGTTTAATTAATGTGTTAGAAGGCAGTGTTAGCCTTCTTTATTTTTTAAGGGAGGGAAAATTTATTTAAAAAACTTTCCCATAACCCTTATTAATGTACTATGTTTACTCTTAATAAAAAGAGCAAAATATAAATACAATAATGCTATAGCATAATTTTATTATAAAATTATTTGCGTAAGCCTAGTTTCTCAATAAGTGAACGATAGCGTTGTACATCTTTACTGCGCAAATATTTTAACAATTTACGACGTTGTCCGACCATTTTTAAAAGACCTGTACGAGAGTGAAAGTCTTTTTTATGTGTTTTAAAATGTCCGGTTAAACTTTCAATACGTGAAGTTAATAGAGCAACTTGCACTTCAGGTGAACCTGTATCACCTTCAATGACAACTTTTTTTTGTTCTGCATTCATAGCCACAGCAATTCTCCAATGAATTAAATGTTATGGACTAAGGCAATGCCTTAGTCCGAAGTCCACAGTCCCCTTAATATTGTCCACATTGGGCGTGATAAGTTTTTTTTGGATGTATTTGACATCGCATTTACTATTTTCACTTGAGCCAATGCTAAAGCCATACCACTTTGAGAAATCAAAATAGCCTTTTGGTTTTCCGCTTGCCATGCTTCTAAAAGGAGGTTCCCAATTCCTTTAGTTGCATTATCAAGCCAACACTCGCGGCCTTCGTCATATTCAAGAGGGTGACCATTTTTAAGCATTGCTTCTTCTTGAGCTGTAAGAGTCAGAACAGGCCAATGGGGCAATGTCTTAGTTATGGGCATAATCCACTCATGTAAACGATGCGGCTGTGCCAAAATGGCGTCCAAGGTATGAGCTTGGTCTAAATTAAAAGGATGACTGTATTCTCGTGTAAGTTCTGTTAGTATAGCTGAGCAGCCAAGTCGCTTCCCCAAGCTGTGGGCTAGGGAGCGTATATAGGTGCCAGAACTACATTTTACACGAAAACGTACAAAGGGAAAACTTATATCAAGCACTTCCATTTGCGAAATATTTATTGTTTTTTTCTTTACCGGAGTTTGTAGACCGGCACGAGCTAATTTATATAATGGTTGACCTTTATGTTTTGCGGCAGAGTAGGGCGGTACAATTTGTTCTGTGCTACCAAGCCAAGATTGCATAAATTCATGTACTTGTGAAGTCGTAATATGCTCATAGCTATGCTGCGCAATAAGTTTACCTTCGGCATCCCAAGTGTCAGTCTCTTGACCAAGACGTAACGTGCCACTGTAAATTTTTTCACCATCAGTTAAAAGATGTCCGGAAATTTTGGTAGCATGTCCAAGTAGCACCAATAGCACGCCTTCGGCCATGGGGTCAAGGGTGCCTGCATGTCCAATTTTTTTTGTCCCAATCGTTTTAACTTAGATAAACAAGCGGCTGAGGTTGGACCTTTGGGTTTATGCAAGATTAATACCCCATGAGCTTGTTTTTGCTTTGGCAAGTCTTTGACATCTTGATTTATGTTATCTTGTATTTGGGTGTTGATATGCATATTGTATTGATTTTTTTTCTTAAAGCTAAGACTAATAATTATGTTCTTTTAACCAAGAAATAATGGCACTTAGCAATAATTCTTTGCTTTCTTGTATTGAATAATTTAAGACAGCACCAGCTGCATTGTGATGCCCGCCGCCGCCAAATTTTGCTACTATTTCTCGCACATTAATGGGACCGGTAGAGCGCAAGCTTACTTTGCATTTAATTTTACTGTCTTCACGAATCAAAGCACTTATATTTAAATTTTTTAAAAGGCGTAAATGTTCCACAAAACCTTCTAAATCATCGGAAGATGCCTGATGTTTTATAAGATCTTCTTGATGCACGCAAACTAAGGCTATTTGGTCATTATATTCAAGCTGAAAATTTTGCATTAATTTGCCCCATAAATGCATGCGTTTTACAGTCCAAACATTGTCTAATTGTCTGCGTATGGACATTAAATCCATACCTTGACTTAAAAAATATGCGCATAATAAGAAAACATCTTCATCAGTATTGTCATAAGTCATATTTCCGGTATCAGAACTTATGGCAATATAAAGATTTTCCGCTATCACATTTTGAAGTGGCACATTTAAAGCATATAAAATTGCTGCAACCATTTGACCTGTAGCTGCCATACTGGCATCAGACCAATTATAAATATCGGCAAAATGTGGATTGTTGATATGATGGTCAATATTTATAGTAGGATAAGAAAGAATATGTTCTTGTATCTCACCAAGACGCAAAGCATCGCCACAATCTAAAATAACAATAACTTCAGGCGTATTTGCAGTATTAGCAAAAGTCTTTAACAAAGGTGAAGGATATTGTAACCACTCAAGATAGTCGGGAATAGATGAGGCATTTCCAATATATACAGTTTTGCCAAGGGCAATTAGACCATGGGCTAGAGCTAAAGTTGAACCTAGAGCGTCAGCATCCGGACTGGCATGAGAAACAATACCTATAACCGAATATTGCTTTAAAAGATTAGCAACGTTTGTAGCTTGGGAATATTTAGTGTTAGAAAAAAGATTTTCTATATATGACATGAGTTAAATCCGTAATTGCTAATCAAAGTATTTATATATATTTAAATAAAAATGATTTTTTTCTGGGAGAAACTTTTTGTGAACAAAAAACTTCCCCCAGCCACTTAAAAAACTTTCATTTAAGCTGAATATATTTCTATATTGCTGTAAATCATTTCTTCATGACAAACAGCTTGCATCATAGCAAGGCATTTGTCCATCCGACTTTGTAAATGCTGTTCACTATTAGAAAGTGAGCAAACACAAAGGCGCAAATGCAACATTGAATCAGCTGTGCCGATTTCGGCAATGGCAACATTAAAAGTATTGCGCACTTTTTGTTTTAAGCTATTGGCAATGCGTCTTTTACCTTTTAAAGAATCATTGCCATGCAAAACATATTCTACAGTTAATACAGCTATTAACATAAATTATACATTAAAAGTCAGCTTGAAGAATTTTTTTACAAAATGCTACAGTGTTGCTGCTTCTTCAATCATTTCATAGGCTTCAATTACATCGCCTATTTTAATGTCATTGTAGTTTTCAAGCCCAATACCACATTCATAACCCTTCAAGACTTCTTTTACATCATCTTTAAAGCGTCTTAAAGAGCCAACCTTACCAGTGTAGATAACAACACCATCACGCAAAAGTCGCACAGCAGCATTGCGAGTGATTTTTCCGTCAGCAACATGACATCCGGCAATAAGCCCAATTTTTGGCACGTTAATGGCGTCACGCACATCAGCTTGACCAAGATATTGCTCACGCTGAACAGGTGCAAGCATGCCTTGCATGGCATTTTTGATATCGTCGGCTAATTTGTAAATAATGTCATAATAACGAATATCTACATTTTCATGCTCTGCAACTTCTTTAATCTTGGCAGTAGGACGAATGTTAAATCCAATAATAATGGCTTGTGAGGCAGAAGCTAACAAGATGTCTGATTCAGAAATTGCACCAGCACCACCATGGACAACATTAATACGCACTTTTTCAGTGCTAAGCTTATGCAATCCTTCGGTAATAGCCTCTAAAGAGCCTTGAACGTCAGCTTTTAATACTAAATTCAAAGTCAAAGCTTCTTGATCTGAAGCACGCCTTGAAAGGAATGTCTCAAGAGTTACTTTTGATTCCTTAGCTAAAGCTCTTTCTCTTTGCTTGGTTGCTCTGGCATCAGCAATACGTCTGGCTAGTTTTTCATCGGCAACGCAAACAAATTCTTCTCCGGCCTCCGGTACTCCGTCAAATCCTTGCACTTCAACAGGAATAGATGGACCTGCGTCTTTAACCTTTTTACCTTGATCATTAAATAAAGCTCGCACTCTACCTGAAAATACACCACAAACAAAGGTATCACCTTGATTTAATGTACCTTCCTGAATCAGCACTGTTGCTACTGGACCACGTCCCTTATCAAGTTTAGCTTCAACAATGCGCCCACGAG
>CAYJDL010000168.1:0-4604 GCA_964368885.1 uncultured Desulfovibrionaceae bacterium
TGCCAGATAATATGTCACCACTAGCTGATAAACCTTTAGTTTTATTGACTGGAGGTAGCAGTGCTTGGCCTTTTGTATTAGACGTTGTTCGTCAGACCTTAGGGCAAGACAGTAAAATTTTAATTGGTGATGAGCCCTATGCCGATATTGCAAAGGGGCTTGCCCAATACGACATTCTTGCAGCTCATTTGCGTGAAGGACGAGCTGCTTTACAAAAAGAGCTTCCTAGTTTTATGAATGAGCGCATTCGAAGACATGGTATTGAACGCATTTTAGATAATGGTTCGCAAATGCTAATGCAAGAAATGGCCACATTTTTGCGTGATGTTGTGCTCTTACCAGAATTTCGTCGCTATCGTGAAGATGGAGGTGCGCTTTTACGCCTTATGGAAGGTATTGCCAAGGCATTAGTTGAGGAAAAAGAGCGAGTGCAAGGATTGCTTGATAAAGCT
Source organism: uncultured Desulfovibrionaceae bacterium (assembly GCA_964368885.1). Lineage (GTDB taxonomy): Bacteria > Desulfobacterota > Desulfovibrionia > Desulfovibrionales > Desulfovibrionaceae > CAYJAD01. The sequence goes on from CAYJDL010000168.1 coordinate 453, forward strand.
ATGCTTCGGATGGGTCGCAATATTGTTGATGCTTGTCGCAAAGAATTACAACATTGGTTTCATGAAAAAGGAATACCCATTGTTCCGGAACGTCTTGAACAAACTTGGCTTACTATGGTTATGGATGATTTTATTGCCAATATGGGCGAAGAGTTAGGAAAATCGACGCTTAGCCAAGACCGAAATGCCGCTGAAATGGCTACCATGGTAGCAGCTCCCGGACTTGCAGTAATAGCAGCTTCCGGTGCTCCTATTACAGCCACACTGCTTGGCGTATGCGGGCTTGTGTTTATGAAAGTTTTTAACCTTGACAAATGGGTGGTAGATAAGGTGCTTTATGTGCCAGTACCCGGCATATTGCGTAGGCGCATTTTTAGCGAAACTAGATTGCAAAAAATGTGTGATGATCAGCTAAAAGCCTTTAGTGCTGAATTTAAAAAGCAAATTTTACAATCTTGGAATGAAAATGAAGGTAGAATTATGGCTGAGGCTGCCCGTGTTGCCGGAGAAGAGATTTCTTCTTTAGATATTTTAAATATTACTCCAGCCTAGAAAGGGGCAATAATTTTTGGGGAAAACTTTTTGTAGTGAGTAAAAAGTTTTCCCGTCTACAATATATTTGACTTTTCAATAAAATTTCAAAGAAAAAATCAATTTTTATCTAAAAAATCATTCATAATTTGAATTAATTTGTTTTGATTAGCTTCATTAAGTGCATGAGGATGTGGATTTCCAAACATTTCAATATCATTATCATAGTATAGACCATTTGCATTTGCAAACTCATCTGACAAAGCAGCACGATACAAAAGTTCTGCGCCTATCTTCAAATCGTAGCCTTTTTGACCATAAGCTTCCATTACCATTTTACTTCCCAGAAAAGACTTAGGGTTTATAGCAATTACAATGGCTTTACCTTCTAATTCCTTGGCAAGTGCCAGTGACCATAAAGTTATACCTAACTTGCTTTGTGCATAAGCTGAGGACGCATCTAGTTCTCCACCATGAATAAGTGCTTGCCATTCTATAGGCATTTGTGCTTGAGACGAAAGATTAATAATACGAGCATTTACCTGTAATATTGGTAACAGTAACCTTGTAAGCATATAAGGTGCGATAGTGTTCACGATAAAACGAATATCTATGCCATAAGTGCTTAATCCGTGATTTGTAATAAATATTCCAGCATTATTAATTAAAGCATCTATCTTAATGTTACTTGCTATAATAGCTTGAGCCATGTCTTTAACTTCAGTTAATATTGACAAGTCAGCTATATAAACATCTATTTTTGCATTAGGATTTAACGCAAGTAATGCTTGTTTAACATCATGCGCCTTGGCTTCATTTCTGCCATGCAGTAAAAGATGGTACCCATGCACCACTAACATTTTAGCAGTTTCAAAGCCAATACCATCAGTTGCACCTGTTAATAATATTGTTTTTGACATTATCATCCTCCTAAATATTTGAGCGTTGAAAGGTGCTATCTAATAAATTATCCTCCATAGTTAATACATGATCTTTTATGGCATCAATTATTTTATCTTTTTGCGACAAATGACCATTAATGGGGATTAAATTATAGTAATGTCCACCGAAAAAATAGGCATCTTTAAAGTTAATGCTTTGTAGTAATTGTATTTCTTCATCTATTTTTTCTCTTTCTGTGCACTGTACAAATTCGCCATTTTGACACATTTTTTCAAGTGGTGTACCATTTGCAACAGAAGTCGTCATAAGTGATACTAAATATGGCGGATAAGTATTTAAAAGTTCAGCGGTTTTTTCAATATGTATTGAACCATTACCTTTGCCGGCAACTCCTGTCATTACAATTGCATCCCAATCTATGCCAGCTTTTGCCAACTTTGCTATGTTTTCATAAGCTTGCTTAGCAGTAAAACCTTTATTCATTTGCTTTAGAGCCGGGTCATAGGCTGACTCTAAACCAATATGAAGTTCATTAAACTTGAGGGCACGAAGCTTTTTCAAGTCATTTACAGTTTTGTTTTTTAAACCTTTAATAGACGCATAACATGTAATCGTTTCTATTTCAGGAAAATAGGAGTTAATTAATTGTCCAATCTTAATAAGCTTTGCAGTTGGTAAAACAAATGGTTCTCCATTTACTAAAAAAATGCGAGTAATGGGTCGACCAATTGATTTTAATTCTTTTAAGTCTTCTTCAACGTGTTCAAGTGGTGAAATGCTAAAAGGCGTTTCTCTGTACATAGTGCAAAATGAGCATTTATTATGTGAGCATCCGGCTGTAACTTCTAATAAAAATGTGTCTGCCTCAATGGGATGTCGATATACTTGACCTGTGTAATGCATGATGAACCTCCAATTTGTTTTGATAGTTTCATATATGCATTTAAATTTTAATTGCAATTACGGATATTTTTGTCTGTAAGACTTTTAAATTCTATCTCTTTGTAATGTTAATATTTATTCAATAATTATTTCTGCATATTGAAAAGTTTCATTATAACTCTGACCCCATTGATTTAGAGCAGATAATATTGGCAAAACCTCATTACCAATTTCTGATAGTGAATATTCAACACGCAGTACCTTTTCATCATAAGCCTTTCTTTTTATAATATGAGCATGCTCAAGCGTGCGCAACTCCCTTGAAAGAACACGTTCGCTTATGGTCGGTATCAGACGTTTTAACTCACCATAGCGCAATATTTTCTGAGTTCCAATATGATAAATCAAAATTGGCTTCCATTTACCCCCGATCAGGTCAAGAGTTAATTCCATACTACAATTAAAAACTTTGGCATTAGTCATATTTGCAATCCTTTAGTGGTATAGTAATATTTATGCAAATATTGATAAGGCACAAGAGATGACAAAAGATATTTTTTATTAAACGCATTTTTGTTTTACTTCAAGGGTAGATAGTGACAAAATGTAAAAAAATGCTGACTAAAAATTTTTTAACAAAAATAATTAATCAGCACTTCCTCAAAAAGGTAGGTGTATTTAAACCATTCTAAGCAAAAAAATAACGCCATGCAAAAAGACAGATCATTGCAAAAACAGCCGCTACAACATCATCAAGCATAACGCCATAGCCACTGCGCATCCAATTTTCAGATGCTTTAATAGGCCATGGTTTTACAATATCAAAAAAGCGAAAAAGGACAAAACCTAAAAATAATTGCAAAGGAGTTATTTTGTTAAATGGTAGTAATACTAACCACATACCAAGAAACTCATCTATGACAACTTGTGAAGGGTCTTTGCACTTTAACAATTCTTCAGCTCTTGAGCTGGCAAGAGAACCAAGGAAGAAAATAACAACTAAGACTAAAATGCGTCCCAGCAAAGGTAAAGGTAAAAACCATATAGGAGCTAAGATAGCCGCCACTAATGTTCCCCAAGTTCCTGGAGCCACAGGAGCAAGTCCGGCAACTCCTACTCTTGAAAAAAGTAAGCAAAGGTTATCTAAAAAAGAAAGATTATGCAAGATGCTGTTATCACGCATATTTTACTCTTGCTCAAAAATATATGTGCCCTGAGCTAGCATTCGCTTATTGACGTCAAGGGCCTTTACAACATATTGATAGATGCGCCCATTGTCATATGCTGAAGGACAAGGTCCAGTATAGTAGCGTGTCAATGCGCCCTCAGGAATGGTAGCTGTGCTATCGCCGTCATGATCGTAAGTTCCGCCACCATGCATACGTTTTGGGTTAGCAGTGTCTTCGAGTTTGACGTCAATATATTCTACATCCTCAGGTAAATCAATAATGTTGATTTCTGGAGAAATGCGCGAGCAGCGATGTCTTGCACTTAAGTCAATGGAAACGTCAAGTTCTCTTCTTTCTCCTGGGTAAGGGCTTGGGTCTTTACCTGAACAAGCTGAAAGAAGAGCTGTAGTTAAAAGCAATATGGACAAAATGCGCATATTTTTCTCCTTAGTTTAATATCAAAGCATTATAAACTAGAGTTTTAAAAATGGCAACATGCCAATTAACAGTAAAAAGGAGTTTTTTTTATGTCACTTATTTCTCAACGTGTTATGGGATATATGCAAAATTCATCTTGGATTAGGCGTATGTTTGAAGCTGGGGCTCAGTTAAAAGCAGAATTTGGTGCAGAAAACGTATTTGACTTTAGTCTTGGCAATCCTGATTT
>CAYJDL010000169.1:0-1913 GCA_964368885.1 uncultured Desulfovibrionaceae bacterium
CGCTAAGCGTACATCAATTTTACAGATGGCTCAATCAATTATAAAGCAGGCTGTCGATGCTAGCAAAGCTGCAGCTCAATCATAAATATTTTAAAATAAAACCTATTTGTAGTAAATAGGCATTAAAAAATGTAATAATTAATTTACTAAATAAGGAATAAAATTATGTCAAATGCAATTTCAGGAACAACTCATAATCACAACACAGGAATGTATGAAGTTAGCAGAACCAACGCAGATGGTGAAACTACTACCCAAAGTTATACTTATGCAACGCTTTGTATGATGTTTTCTTTAGCATCACTTGATGCACAAGAAGACGTTTTTGCACTACAAATGACTAAAGCACAAACTCAAGTTGATACTTTAACTATGATTAACGATTGCATGGCAATGTTAAGTTCTTATACCTCAGATATTAAAGATGAAGGTGATGCTTATTTAAATGGTGTTGTCTGTAGGAAAGATGATGATGGTGATGTTGTATATGGTGAAGAAGATGATATTACCAGTGATTGTAAAACCTTAGAGTTTAAAAGAACTAACGATGAATCTTGCACAATTTACTATAAGCCGGGGTCAGATGCTGATAAATGGCTCAATGAATATCGACCAGCACTTATAGAGACAGGGCTTGTTGTTGACGGTCCAGAAGGTAAGGAAACCGGCCTTGGTTTGGATTGCAGAGTGACTGAAGATGAATTTTCTTCATTGATGGAGAATTTTCAAACAGCGCAAGCTACGGCCTCCAGTCAAAATGAACAGCAAATGCTAATCACCAATGATGCGGCATCTAAGCGTTCATCAATTTTGCAGTTGGCTCAATCGCTTATGCAGCAAGCTGCTGAAGGTAGAAAAGCTGCCGTTCAGTCATAAGTAACAGTGAATATAATTGCTTTAAAATATTTGTCGTTTGAACTTCAAGTAAGCTCATTTTCTTGTAATTTTTTGTTTAAAAGTATATAATATAATAATTTTTTATTTCTAAGGAGTAATCTAATGTCAAATATGGTTTCCGGAACAACTCATAACCCCAATACAGGTTTTTATGAAGTTACCGTAATCGGCGCAAATGGTGAAGTTACTAGCGAAAGCCTTACCTTTTCAGAGCTTTGTGTGATGTTTTCTTTATCATCACTTAATGTGCAAGAAGATGTTTTTGCAAAACAAATGTCTGAATCTCAACAACAAATTGAACAATTAACTATGATTAACGATTGTATGGCAATGTTAAATTCTTATAGCATGTCTGACGATGGAACATTAAGATATTTAGATGGTGTTACTTGTAGAGTTAAAGAAGGTACAACCGTGTATGGTAGTATGAGTAATACATCAGATTGTAAATCTCTTAGCTTTGTTAATGGATCTGGTGAGAACGTTACTGTGTACTATGAAGAAGGTTCAGATGCTGATAAATGGCATAATATTTATCAACCGGGGCTTGTGCAAACAGGTCTTGTTGTTGACGGTTCCGGAGGTTTACAAAATGGAGTTGGATTAGATTGTGCTTTTGCTGGAGACGACCTTCCAAATTTGATGCAAAATTTAGAAACAGCACAAGCTACGGCCTCCAGTCAAAATGAACAGCACATGTTAGTCACCAATGATGCGGCCTCTAAGCGTTCGTCAGTATTGCAAATGGCTCAATCGCTTATGCAGCAAGCTGCTGAAGGCAGAAAAGCCGCTTCTCAGTCATAAGGTAACTCAACATATCTACTTTACGGGGAAAATTTTTAAAAGTTTTCCCCATATACTTATCATGTTTAAAGAAAACTCCATTCTAATTCCCAAAAATGATTTAATCCTTCTTTCTTATGTTTAATAAAATAATTTCCTTTATAGTAGCTATATTTCTTCCTTTAAGTATTGGTTTTGGAGCAAGTCATCTTGCACCAAATACTGCTACGGTC
>CAYJDL010000169.1:1923-4604 GCA_964368885.1 uncultured Desulfovibrionaceae bacterium
GTGCTGTTTTTTGTCTTGTATGGACTATATTGTATATTTTTATGGGCATTGCTTCCTATATTGTATGGATAAAACCAAATATTTATAAAACTGATAAACAAAAAGCTATCTTTTTATATTTATTTCAATTAGGCGTAAACTTTTTTTGGACATATTTTTTCTTTGCACTAAATTGGAAATTGTTTGCTTTTTTCTGGTTAATTTTCTTGCTAATTTTACTTATGCTGTGTATGCAGAGCTTTAGAAAAATATCAGTTATGGCATTTAGTTTACTCATTCCATACTTATTGTGGGGACTTTTTGCCGCATATTTAAATTTAAGCCTTTATATCTTAAATAGCTGATTTATTTTCAATATAAACTATATATAAACTTGTAGGAAGAGACCATGACTAAAAATCAAGCTCTGCTTTTATTTCCTGTAATTGTCGTGGTTTGGGGTATTAACTGGACAATAACTAAGCTTATTGTTGAAACAGTGCCGCCAATTTGGTCTGTCTCCATACGTTGCCTAATAGCCGCTACCGGACTTTTAGTTATTCAACTAGCTACCAAGCAATATGTCACCCCAAAATTACGAGATTTTCCTGCTATCTTAATAGTCGGTGTTCTACACATGACCATATTTGCTCTATTTATGGCTATAGGATTGCAATACATTCCGGTGGGACGCTCGGTCATTTTAGCCTATACCATGCCCCTATGGGTTACACCGGCCGCCATACTGTTTTTAAAGGAACCTACGAATAAATTACGTCTTTTTGGTATCTTACTTGGAATTGTAGGCGTTGCAATCTTATGTGGACCTTCCCTTGTAGATATGGAAAGTAATAATGATTTTTTTGGGCATACTTTGTTGCTGGCAGCTGCGCTATCATGGGCTATTGCCATTGTCAGCATTAAAGCAATTGCTTGGCATTGCACACCATTTCAACTTGCTTTTTGGCAAAACATAGTAGCAACTATTTTAGCTGCAATACTGGCTTTGTTCATAGAGGGAGTTCCAAATTTCACCTTGACTCCAACCCTAACTTGGCAATTAGCTTACTCCGGCCTAATATCTACTGCCTTTGGTTTTTGGGGTATGACTGCTATTAACCGACATTTGTCGGCAATTATTACATCTTTGGGACTTTTGGCTACTCCGATTTTTGGAATGTTCTTTTCGCAATATGTTTTAGGGGAAAAAATTGATATGCAATTAATTATTGCAAGTACACTTATTATTAGTGGTATTGGTCTTGGATGTATTCCCATTAAGAAGAAGTAATAAAGCAACATTTACTTAAATATTTATTATTGTTATTGATTGCATTTATTATGCTGTTTATAACGCCAATAGACCCAATAGCCAAGGGAAAGGGAAATAATATATAGTACTATACTAATCAACAGCTTACTGTTGCCGTGCATTTGTAAACCGCTACCCATGGAAGCAAAAATAAAATTTTGAACAGTAAAGCCAATACCTGAACCACTTAAAAATAAAAGTGCCGGAATGGAACTTATTCCGGCTAAAAAATTAGTAAGAAAGTTGCTTCCAAGGGGAACAATACGTACAATTAAGCTAAGCAAAAAAGGAGATTGACATAAGAAGCTATTAAATTTTTCAAGCTTGTATCCGAATTTTGCATGTATATAATTTTGCCCTAAAAATCGTGCATAGCAAAAGCAGATAATGCAGGCAAGGCTTGTTCCAATGGTTGCCAATAAGGTTCCAAGCCACATTCCAAAGACATAGCCACCTAGTATACTGCACATTTGCCTTGGAACACCCATAGAAATAAGAAGTGTTATTATCATTACATAAATAAATACTCCCTTAAATCCTTGGTTGCGAACATGATTATCCATCCAAACTTCATCGACAAGGCTAAAAATATTAAAATGAAATATCATCAAAAGTAATATTAAACATATTATAATTAAAGAAATAATGCGATAAAGCATTTTTTTGGTCATTTTTTTTCCTTTAAAAAATACTGTATAGTTATTAGTCCTAACTGCTGTAAATACAGAAGAATATCTTTGTCAACATAAGCAAGAAGGCTAATACAAAGAGCACCTAATATCGGATATTTAAAAGGCATGCTTGGTTTAAAGAAAAAAGCAATTTGTAAGCTAATGCCCAAGATTATTAAGATAGGACCAAGATAGGTATTCCAAAATATGTTAAGAGTCATTCGTTTTCATAATATATATAAAAAAACATTGCAAATTATGAAATAGTGATTATATTCTCAAAAGCTGTTAAAAAACAGTTAAAAAATAAAAAGATATGCATTTAGAGGTGTATACATGAGTACCCTTACTCCACGTGAAATTGTTGCAGAATTGGATAAGTATATTATTGGTCAAGAACAAGCAAAGCGCATGGTTGCTGTAGCTATTCGTAATCGTTGGCGTAGTGGACAGCTTGCGCCAGAATTGCGTGATGAAGTTGCCCCTAAAAATATTATTATGATGGGACCAACAGGCGTTGGAAAAACAGAAATTGCACGCCGCCTTGCCAAATTATGTTCTGTGCCCTTTGTTAAGGTAGAAGCAACCAAGTTTACCGAGGTTGGCTACGTTGGGCGAGATGTTGAATCAATGGTGCGAGATCTTATGGAAATAAGCGTTAAGCTTGTTCGTGAAGAGGAAAACATTAGAGTTAAAAGCGCAGCTGAAGAAGCCGCTGA
>CAYJDL010000170.1:0-4581 GCA_964368885.1 uncultured Desulfovibrionaceae bacterium
TAATTATCGTTGAGTTGGTGTAAGAATAGTTTTTTTTACTTGTCAACTACAAATTTTATAAATACATGAAACAAAAGATTTTTTAGTAAGAAAAAATCTAATGAAAGTTTTTTTGAAAAGCTCATTATCTTGCGGACGAAAAGAATAAATCAGCATTTCCTAACGTTTCCTCAACAACCTGTTAAATACCTTCTACATATGCCCCACTAATCAAATTAGGCAAAGAACAATGTAAAAAAGCTTCCATGCCGGGATGAACGCAGTCAACCCTTATTCCACGATGATTTTCTAAACTATATTCTCCGATTAACAATTGCGGTCTTAAGCCGCCTGGCATAAAAATATAGGCTGATCGAGAAGATGCCCATTGAGACCGAACGCTTACACGCCATACACCACTGCGCACTTCTTCTTCTAAACGAGCTAAAAGAGGAGAAAGACCGCCACGCTCACGGCTATGAGCAGCGGCAATTTGTTGATGCTTAGGTATAAAAAAACCACTACCCAAATTTCGACTGGACCACAAAGCCAAATCACTTATTAACGTTGCAAGCAAGTTGCGCCAGCTACGTCGCTTATCTTTAGTAGTTACATGAGTTTGCTCTATTGTATCTAAAAAATCAAGAGCTTGCCTATACACATCAACAACATGTGACACATAAGCACCGCTACGCATACGACCTTCAATTTTTAAAGCTGTTACTTGTTGTTTTTGAAACCAAGGAACGAAAGGTAATAGACATAAATCTTCTGGCGCCCAAAAAGCTGAAAATCCTTCTTCGCCCTGAGTAATTTCCCATAACTCTTCGCCTTGGCGTAAAGTTTCCTCAACTTGCAAACTTTTCCCTGGCATAGGTCGATATTCAAAGCGGCAAGGTTGGGTACACTGTCCGGCATTTGCCGGTCTATTATTTAACCATGCCGACAGTAGACATTGACCCGAGATTGCCAAACATTGAGCACCATGCACAAAACACTCTAACTCGACTTCTGAATTAGCCTTTGCAATGGAACTTATTTCAGAAAATCGTAATTCCCGAGCAAGGTTAATACGAGAAGCTCCTTGACTATGCCAAAAACTTACAGAATCAGCATTACATGTATTAGCTTGAGTTGATAAATGAATTGGAATATGGGCAAAATGCTTTTTAGCTAGAGTTAATACTCCGGCATCAGCAATAATAAATGCGTCAACGCCAGATCTAGCTCCAAGTTCTAAATTTTCAAGAGCTACTGACATTTGATGTTGGCGTGGAAAAGCATTGCAACAAAAAAAGAGCTTAACATTTGCATCCTTGGTTTTTTTACGAGCGATAGCTAAGTCTTGAGCAGAAAAAGCTCTACTTGCTCGTAAAGATGCTGAACCACCTAAATACACAGCGTTTGCGCCATATAATATAGCTGACTCCAATTGATCCATATTGCCTACAGGGGCTAAAAGTTCTGGTATTTTTTGTAATGGCATAATTATTTTTAATTCTTAAATTTAAGTGAAAGTGTTTAAATCAAGCTATTTTCATAGGTAGCTAAATTGTATAGCCCAAAGCTAAACGATTTTTTTTAAGGTTATCCAAGACCTGCATCCTTACACGCAAATCACCTCGACCAAAACCAAGAGCAATATGCGGTTTAACTGCACCATGATAATCTGAACCGCCACTAACAGCTAAATCATGTTTGTGTGCAAGTCGCAATAAAAACTTTGTGATCTTTGCATCATGCTCACTATGATACACCTCTAAACCGGATAAACCTATTGTTTTTAAGTCGATTACATAGTTTTCAAGCCACTGGTGAGTACACTTAATTAATCCCGGATGCGCTAGACAAATTGTTGCTTGTACGTCTACAAGTAAACGCATAATTTTTTGCACATCAAAAAGTGCTTTTCTTTCAAAGGCAGGGCACTTATCGCCAATGTATTTAGAAAAAGCCTCCCTTATATTAGACACATACCCTTTTTGCAATAAAACCGTGGCAATGTGCGGACGCCCAACAGCATTAGCAATATTTTTAGGACGTGTAGCTACTGACGACATAGGAATCATAGAAATATTTTGAGCATTGTCAGGGCTACGAGTTGCACACAAAACTTCTTCATAGTGAATATCAATTCCCATATCATTTAGTTTTTGTACAATAATTTTATTACGATTCGCTCTATTTTCTCGCAATTGCTCTAAGGCATTTTCAAGTTCATAGGCTTGCTTTGGTACCCACAAAGCAACAATATGCACCTCGCCCATCTCAGAATCAACTGAAAGCTCACAACCACGAATAACTTCAACTCCAAGCCTTTGACCTTCAACTTGAGCAGTCTCTAAACCTTTGAGAGTATCATGATCGGTAATAGCAATAGCAGACAATCCAAGCTCTGCGGCCTTGCTAACTACCTGTGTCGGACTATCACGCCCATCTGAAGCATTGGTATGAGTATGCAAATCTACAAATTTATCCATAAATTTTCCGGTCAATATTATAGGGTATGATACTTAACTTAAAAAAAACGACATAATATACTTTATTTTTTGTCTATAACAACTTCTACATTTGCAATAATTTCTACATCGTCTGCTACTTCCTCATTTTGAGATTTAGTTTGACTTTCATCAATAGCATTATCAGCAACCTCGTCTACACTGGAAGGAGGTAAAGCTTCTGTATCATGAACTTTACTGGCAATAGCATATGCAGGTTCAGATTGAACATCGTAAGCTGGCGGTAAAGGCACAACTCCTTTGTCAACAAGAATTTGCCCAGTGCGATCAAAAACTTCACGGCGAAAAGCATATTCTTGTTCCATGCGCCTAGTTCTATATTTAAAAAATCCCTTTCCAAAAGAAATTAAACAAATAGTAATTAAAGTTCCGCCTATTATCCATGGCCAATACGGCAATAAAGCTTCACCTATACGCAACAATATACTTATAGCACCATCTACATAAAACAAAGCCACACCTAGGAAAATTACCCCTAAAAACAAGACAATAGTCGGCGCACCTTGAATAATAGCATATACTTTTTGTAAACGAAGAGGTAAGTTTTGACGCCAGACCTCTTCATCTTGGGGATTTTTCTTTTGTAATGATCGAAAAAGCCCCACACCGGCCAAGTGAACAATGAGCAAAAGTGCCGCCGGAGCAATGATTGCAGCAAGCCCATAGGCTAACCAAGGAAATTGAAATTGTGGCGGTCCACCATTTACTCCGGGTTCAGCATGAATTATACCATAAAAAAAGGCAACACCACCCACAATAAGTTCCAAAAAGAAAATTGCGATAGATAAATAAAATACTAGTTCTTTATGCTGCTTATCGTGCAAAATATCAGCCATGGTAGTTTTTTTTGTCGTAACTGCTTGACTATCTTTTACATCTTTTTGCTCTTTCTCTACGCCTTGATCTTGATTTTCTGTATTCATATAAGTCCATTTACTAAGTTAAATTTGAATTTTATAAAGAGACACTTAACTTGCCCTTTGTTAACACCAATGTAAAATTATACCCCTTCATCTTTTTCTAGGCAAGCATATTTAGCTTGAAGTATAGTGATAATTTGAACTTTGATTACACTGTCTAAACAATTAATATACAGTCAGCTGCAAACAAAAACAACAAATTGATAAAACATAAATAAAAATTTTTTTCTTGACAAATCTTAAAAAAAGTAAAATTATTATAGTTTGTAAACAGTCCAAGCATTGAGGTAAATATGTTTGAAAGCCTTTCAGATAGACTTTCTACTGTATTGCGTAATATAGGTGGTAAGGGTCAACTTACGGAAGATAATATTCAAGATGGTCTACGTGAAGTGCGTTTAGCCTTACTTGAAGCAGATGTAAACTTTAAAGTTGTTAAAAGCTTTGTTGACAATGTGCGTGAAAAATGTCTTGGGCAAGCTGTTGTCAAAGGTGTTAGTCCAGCTCAACAGGTAGTAAAAATTGTTCATGATGAACTTGTCACCCTGCTTGGTGGAGAAACTACAAATTTAAATTTGCATGGTCAGCAACCTGCTGTTATTATGATGGTAGGTCTACAGGGTTCAGGTAAAACTACATCATCGGGAAAAATTTCTCTTGCCTTGCGCAAGCAAAAAATGCGACCATACTTGGTTCCAGCTGACGTTTATCGTCCAGCAGCCATTGACCAATTGCAAACATTGGCAAAACAATTGGACATGCCTTGTTATGCTTCTGATATTAGCATGAATCCTGTGGACATAGCTAAACAAGCATATGCTGAAGCTAAGGCAAGCGGAGCTAGTGTAGTTTTAATAGATACTGCCGGACGCTTGCATGTGGATGAAAACTTAATGCAGGAATTAGTAGCCATCAAGGCTGCTGTAAATCCACAAGAAATTTTATTTGTTGCTGATGCCATGACAGGGCAAGACGCAGTTACCGTAGCAGAAGTCTTTAACGAAAAACTTGGAATAACTGGCGTTGTCCTTACTAAAATGGATGGTGATGCCAGAGGTGGTGCAGCACTTTCTATTAAGTCTGTAACTGGTGCTTCAGTAAAATTTGTTGGTCTTGGCGAAAAGCTTTCCGATATGGAAGTTTTTCATCCGGAGCGTATAGCG
>CAYJDL010000171.1:0-2883 GCA_964368885.1 uncultured Desulfovibrionaceae bacterium
AGTATAAATAAGTTGAAAATCTTCATTCCAAAAATTCACAGTTATGGGCAAGGCGTCTAACATAACAATATTACGTAATTCAGCCTCTTTAAGCAGGTCTTCTGATTTTTTCAACTCGCGTAAATCTTTTGCATAGGAAACAACAACATCCTCTCCGTCAAGAGTTGAACGAACAAGAAATATCTCCATGGGAATTAATTCACCATCCAAAGTGCAATGCAACCATTCAAAGCGTGTAAAACCTTTTTCTAACACTTCTATATGATTGTCATATACTGCTTTTTTTGAATTTCTACCATCCGGTTGATATTCAGGAGAAGTTTTATACAAATTAGCAAAATATTCTTCCTTAGTATCAAATTTAAAAACTCGCAAGACTTCTTTATTGCAGTCAAACATCTCTCCGGCTTTATTCCAAAACATAGTACAAAGAGGAACATTTTCACTAACCAAAGCATTGCGCTCTTCCATAAGTGCAGATTTTTTCTCCATTGCCTTAATCTCGCGCAAATCACGAGTATAGCCCATGACATAGTAGTCATTTTGATATTCCACACGAATTAATGTGACCTCGGTAGGAAAAACTTCGCCATCGGGCATTTGATGCATCCAATCAAAATGCGCATAACCATCACGCAAGGCAGCACTTACTTTTTCTTCCACCCATACCTTAGTAGTCCGTCCATCGGGTTGGCATGGCGGTGACAAGTCCATAAACTTCTCAATATATTCTTCTTTGCTTTTTAAACCGAAAAGCTTGGCAGAAGCAAGGTTGCAATCAATCTTTTTTAAATCTTTACCCCAAAAGCTAGCACATAGCGGCATGGAGTCAAACATTATCCTCATTCTTTCTTCAGCTTGATGTGCTAAATCTCGACTACTTTTAAGCTCTCCCACATCTCTTGTGTACTCGACAACAACTTGCTCTCCCTCAACTTCAACGCAAGTTAAAATAACTTCCGTATAAATTGCTTTTCCTTCAAGGGTTACAAACTCCCATTCGGTTTGGACTTGCCCTTTGACAAAGGCATCCTCAAGAACTTGCAATGAATAATCTATGGAATTTTCACCATTTGGTTGCGTTGGAGGGTAAATTTTAAAAAGATTCTTGCGCAACTCTTCTATATTTGCAAAATTATATAAATCTAAACTGGCTTGATTGCAAGCAAGTATTTCATTATCCCTACTCCAAATATTAATACTCATAGGTGCTGCATCAACTATAGCTTTGTAATATTTTTGCAATCTTTCATGCTTATCATCTGATTCATAATGAAAGTTTCTATAATAGGCTACGACAACATCTTGACCTTGATAAGACATACGCTTTAAATAATAATCGACAAAAAAGTTTTTACCGCTTTTATTCTTATGTAACCAAAGAAAACTACAACTGCCTTGTTTAAAAGCATGATGAAAGTATTTAGCTCCTGCACTAAATGAGTTCTGACCACTTGGCTGAAACTGCGGTGAAAATTTGCGTATATCAAGGAGTAATTCATCAATTGTATCAACACCAAAAAGCTCTAAAAAAGCATTTGTAAAAAATACAGGCTTTCCTTCTTTGGTCCAGCAGCTTAATTCGATAGGAAGAGAATCGAGAATATCTCGATAGAAATTATCGGAAACAACTTGATTGGTAAATAAAAGCATCTAACATCCTAAAAAAATATGCTAAAAATTGAGTGCTTGAAGATTGAATTCTATTATATCATTTAAACACAAAAAGCAATAAAATATACAAGCAAAATTTTAAATAATCACAGATTTTAACACGGCACTGTAACTTGAAGTGTTTTTGCACGTTGATGTAGATTTGTAAGATGGACTGCCACGTCATATTGCTACTAGCCCAATTTTTAAGTACAACTTCCGAAGCGATATTCCTCATAAGCAAAAGAGCATACTTCATAAATAGAAGTTTCCCAAATTAGATGCCGTGCGCACGGCATTGTTATTTAAAAATTGTTACTTAAAAATCAGTTAACCTTTTGCTTCAAATAGCTAAATGGTTTGTAAGTGATAAAAAAAGAAAAACGCAAGCAAAACTTGCGTTCATCTCTTGTCTTCCATGACATACCCCCTTGCATCCTGCTTTGGGATTACTCCCCCTAGTTATATGATTTTCCGACCTCAACCTTGCACATCAAGGTCGGAAAACCGATTGGGGAGGGAAATATGGAGAACTTATAAATTTTTATTATGCAGCCATGCTAGCAATAAGTTCTTGGGCATTTACATTAGATGGGTCAAGCCCAAGCACAGCTTCTAAATGCGCTTTAGCCTCATCATGTCTACCCAAGGAAATTAAGATCCCTGCAAGACTGACTTGAATAGCACTGGCTTCGGCTGAAACCTGCATGCTTGTTTCAAGAGCTGGCACAACATCTGCAAGACGTTTTAAGAAATAACCTTCACGTACAAGACAATTAAGAGCAATCATATTTTCAGGATTTAAATCAAGAGCACTGGTAAAATGGTCAAAGGCAACTTCATGATTACCAAGCTCCATATGAACCAGACCAATACCGGTAAATGTTTTGTCGCTTTCTTCTATAGCATGAGCTTTAAGATATAAGGTCATAGCCTCAGTAAGTTTAGCACGTTGCACTGCAATGGTTGCCAATCCAAGATAAGGAGCGGCTTGCTTGGTACTAAAGCCAACAGCTTTACGATAATATTCTTCGGCCTTATCAAAATCGCCCATAAAAAGGTAGCATTCGCCTAATTCTTTGTTGATTTCATAATCTAGTTGACTCATAATATCCTCCCCAAAGGAATAGAAAGTTTATTTTAAGCTTGCTAAGCACTATGCTTTTGCCTTGCTTTGACTTTTCTATTGCATTTGCTATGCCAAAACTAAAAAAAACTATTATATTAAAG
>CAYJDL010000171.1:2893-4492 GCA_964368885.1 uncultured Desulfovibrionaceae bacterium
TTACAAATAGTATAGGCAAATAGTGCCTAGACTGACATGAAAAAAAATGGTTTTTTTTTCCATTTTTTTATAAAAATAAAAAAAGCTCTTTCACAATTGCATGCTAAAGAGTTATAAAGCGTCAATAAGGTGACTAGGATTTATGTTAACCCATTACATATTATTGGCAAGACCAAGAAGATCTACCCAACGCTTTAGCCTAATATCCTGATAAAAATAATTACAATGCATAGCATTAAGCTGGGGATTTTGCAAAAAATGTTCAACTTCCAATGCATTAGATACATAAAAAGCATTTACCAAGGGGCACATATTGAAATTATCCTTTGCTCTTTGCACCATAAAGGGTAAATTGTAATATGCGGCTTCAATACTTACCGTTGTTGAATTTGACATCCATAACACACTGCCTATATTAGGCATTTCATAGGAAATATTTTGTAAAAGGCTTGGAATACTTTTATTAATTATACTTACATTTTCTGTATTTAATGCATATTTTTTTAAAAAAACATCAACAGCGCATAAAGGATGAGCTTTAATATAAATTTGCCAATGCCTAGCATAAAATCTATGCCATTTGGCTAAAGTGCTTAAATGAGCATCTACTTCAGATGGAAAATAAGAGGTTAAAATATAAAGACGCTGATAGTGACTTTTGCTTACGTCAATATTTTTTTTGCGTTGTAAATGCAAATAGCGCAAAGCCTCTACGATAATTATTTTTTCCTTAGGCAAATATTGCTCTAAAGCCAACAAAGCACCTTGCCCGTTAAGTGCATAAATATCCGGCAAAAAATCAGCGCAAATTGTTTCTTTATGTATTTGAAAATCATCAAAATAACGTAAATCCGCATCTCGCACGCAGCTATGTTGATAAGCAAAAGTTTTGCCTAGCTTATTTTTATGTAGTGCTGCTATAAGCATACGCTCCCAAGGACAATTTTCATAAGGCAATAATGTCCACATATGATTAAAATTGTTCAAAGTCAAGGCTTTAGAATACTTTATGGCGGCCTGTCTTTGCAAACAACGCTCAAGACCACGCCAACCCTGAAAAGATTCACGCCATGCTTTGCCCAAATATGGCCAAAGATTCATCGACCCAAGCCCTAAATGTACTGATACGTCTTTTTCAAGCCTAAGACTTTGCACAGCAAAGCAAAAAAAATTACAAATCGCCCTTAGCACATCCTTTATGCTTAAAAATTCCTCAAGAAAATGAAAATCTTCATTTCGCTTTTCACGTTTTGCCCTATGAGCAAAATTATCCTTTAATTTAAGGCAGTCTTGATGTTTATATTGTTCAGAATTAACAAAAATAAATAGCCAGTGAATGTGTAATACTTTGTTTTTAACAGCATTATTTAGTATTTCATGCAACTCTTCATAATAATGAGATCGAAAAATACCGCTATTTGCTAAATTACTATGTATATTAGGAAAGTAAGCAAGAACTGTTGCTTGATTTGACAAAGAACAAGGCGTAAGGTCTGGAGTTTTAAAAGAAAAAATACTTTTTGCCCATCGCCAAAGCCAACGCATAAGACCAATGAAAGCTTGAAGAAAATTTGGAAGTTTTTTATATAGATTGTAAGG
>CAYJDL010000172.1:0-4490 GCA_964368885.1 uncultured Desulfovibrionaceae bacterium
CCTGTAAAAGTTATTTCCTTTGTAGGTGGAATAAGACCATTGGTGCCAAGTGAATTTGTAATACCAAGCCCACTTCCAACACTGCCCTTGGCATTGCGTGGTAAAAATGCCCCATACATGTATTGAGCCCTACGACTCATTGCAGCACCAGCAATGACATTTTCAGAAATAGCATGTTCTAAAAAACCTTGAGGTGCATATACCGGAATTTTACCGGATTGCACATCCTTTACATCTACAACACCATGTGCACCGCCATAATGATCAATGTGCGGATGACTGTAGATAAGAGCAACAACGTCACGTTTGCCTACATGTTTATTGACTAAGTCAAGGGCTGCCTTGGCAGTTTCAGTGGAAATAAGCGGATCCATAACAATCCAACCTGTATCACCTTGAATAAAGGTAATATTGGAAAGGTCATAACCACGAACTTGATAAATTCGATCCGTTACTTTAAATAACCCATGCAACATATTTAACTGAGCTTGACGCCATAGACTTGGATTAACTGTATCAGGAGCCTTGGTGTTTTGACGAATAAAAGCTTTATATTCTTCTAAATCCCAAGCTTTACCGCCTTTATTACTCATAATAGTCAAAGGGTCATCAGCAGCGATAAAGCCCTTTAAGGCATCCTTAAAATCTTGTGTATCATGAAATGGTAAAGTGTCATGAATATGCTTATGAGCTTTAATGGTTATGTCGGTGGCATCCTTAGGTTTTATTAGCTCATCGGCAAAACTGAAATTTGCAAAAGCAGTAAACATGGTACAACAAAGACAAAATGCAATTTTGTACATGAAAAATCTCCTTTTAATAATATTAAGGTAAACACTATATGGCAATCTTTACGTTATTGCAATATTGTCAGAGTAAAAAAAAAATGCGCAATAAATTGATATTAAAATAAAATTTTATAAAATTAAAAAAAATCTAAAAAATACCAATTGCAGTAGATATAGCTTGCCTTTACAGAAAAAATTGTATAGTGCAAAGACAAGTTTGCTTATGAACTTTGAGTTTTTATAACCATTAAAATTTAGGAGAATTTGTTAATGATTATTGGCATTCCAAAAGAAATTAAGGCTAATGAAAATCGTGTTGCTATCACGCCGGCCGGTGTTGCCAGCCTTACACAGCACGGACATGTAGTGCAAGTTCAAAGTGGAGCAGGACTTGGAAGCTTAATTACCGATGCTGAGTTTGAAGCCGTTGGTGCAAAAATACTACCTGATGCAGCGGCCGTTTGGACTTCTAGCGATATGATTCTTAAGGTAAAGGAGCCATTACCAGCTGAATTTGAATATTTTCGTAAAGACCTTTTACTCTTTACTTATTTACACCTTGCCGCTGAAGAAGCTCTTACCAAGGCTTTATTAGAAAAAGAAGTTGTTGGCTTAGCTTATGAAACTGTACAGCCTGAAAACGGCTCATTGCCCTTGCTTGCGCCTATGTCTGAAGTAGCAGGTCGTATGTCAGTTATTGTAGGTGCTAATATACTTGCTAAACATCATGGTGGCTGCGGTATGCTTCTTGGTGGCGTGCCAGGAGTTCCGGCGGCTAAAGTTACCATTATCGGTGGAGGCATAGTTGGTACAAATGCAGCTAAGATGGCTCTTGGTCTTGGAGCACAAGTTACTATTTTAGATAATAATATCGACCGTTTACGCCAACTTGATGATATTTTCTCCATGAAGGTAACTACAATGGCTTCCAACACTCACAATATTGCCATGGCTACAGCAGATTGTGAACTATTAGTGGGTGCAGTATTGATTCCAGGTGCTAAAGCGCCTAAGCTGGTATCAGAAGAAATGGTTAAAAACATGAAACTTGGTTCAGCTATCGTTGACGTTGCTATTGACCAAGGCGGATCGGTTGCAACAATTGATCGCATTACAACACATACTAATCCTACATATGTAACACATGATGTTGTGCATTACTCAGTAGCAAATATGCCGGGCGCAATGCCACGCACTTCTACCTTTGCTTTGACAAATGTTACAATTCCTTATGCTGTTCAGCTTGCCAATAAAGGCTGGAAAGAAGCTTGCAAGCAAGATATTGCTCTTGCAAGAGGATTAAATACAGTTGAAGGAAAGTGCACCTACCAAGGCGTTGCTCAAGCTTTTGACTTAGAATATGTAAGTGTCAATTCTTTTTTAATTTAATTACCAACACTGAATAGCTATTTAAACACTTAAATTAATTGATGTAAAAATTTTTTTGAAAGACCAATTATCTTAAGGGGTGGGTCTATACAATGACTCTTATATATTTAAATAGTTGAAAAAAATTATTTATCAAGTGTTTATGAAGATATGCTTGGTAACAGCGACTTAGGATTCTGCAGGTAAAACTAGAAACAAAAATTCCCCAAGTTTAACCTTGGGGAAAATTGTAAACCGAATTTTGCAAGCCTTGCAAATTCGGACTAAACTAAAGTGTGCAATATTGAAACTTCTAGGGTAAATAAAAAATATCCTTATGGGAAAGCTTTTGTTCACAAAAAGTCTTTCCCAATAAAAAGCTAACCAGCTTTGCTTTTAGTATCTATAATGCTCAGCTTTATAAGGTCCGCTTACTTTCACACCAATATAGTCAGCTTGCTCTTGAGTTAGTAAGGTTAATTTCACGCCAAGGCGTTCTAAATGTAGACGTGCAACTTCTTCATCCAATTCTTTTGGCAAGATATATACTTTTTTCTCCAAGCTAGTATCTGTTGCAAGGCGAATTTGGGCTAATACTTGGTTTGTAAAGCTATTGGACATAACAAAACTTGGGTGACCTGTAGCGCAACCAAGGTTAACCAAGCGTCCTTCAGCCAAAACAATAATGGAACGACCACTTTTTAAGGTCCATTTATCCACTTGCGGCTTAATATTTAAGCAAGTAATACCCGAGGTATTTTCAAGATAATCCATGGCAATTTCATTGTCAAAGTGCCCGATATTGCAAATAATAGCTTCGTCTTTCATGCCTTCCATGTGTGCACTGGTAATTACATGATAATTTCCGGTAGCGGTAACAAAAATATCACCTTCGCTTAGGGCTTCTTCCATAGTGGTTACTTCAAAGCCTTCCATGGCGGCTTGTAATGCGCAAATAGGGTCAATTTCTGTAACCAAAACCCGTGCTCCATAGCTACGCATGGAATGAGCGCAACCCTTACCCACATCACCATAACCGGCTACAACTACAACCTTACCGGCAATCATAATATCTGTAGCTCTTTTGATACCATCGGCTAAAGATTCACGGCAACCATAAAGATTATCAAATTTAGATTTAGTTACGGCATCATTAACATTAATGGCTGGAAAGAGTAATTTATTTTCTTCAGCTAATTGATATAAGCGATGCACTCCGGTGGTTGTTTCTTCGGAAACGCCTTTAATTTTTGCGGCAACGTTTTGAAAACGCTTGGAATCCTTAGCGTAAGAAGCTGCAAGCCTATCCATAATTATTTGAAATTCTTTATTGTCGTATTTTTCTTGAGCTAAAGCAGGATTGTTTTCCACCTCAACACCCTTATGCACAAGCAAGGTAACATCTCCACCATCATCAACAATTAAGTCCGGTCCGGAACCATCTGGCCAAGTTAAAGCCATTTCCGTGCACCACCAATATTCTTCAAGTGTTTCACCCTTCCATGCAAAAACTTTGGCATAACCAAGATCCGCAATTGCGGCGGCGGCATGGTCTTGAGTAGAAAAAATATTGCAAGAAGCCCAACGTATATCAGCACCTAAAGCATGTAGGGTTTGAATAAGTAAGGCTGTTTGAATGGTCATATGAAGTGAACCTGTGATTTTCAAACCTTTTAAAGGTTTGCTTTCAGCATATTTGGCAATGCACTGCATAAGACCTGGCATTTCACGTTCGGAAAGTTGCATTTCCTTTTTTCCAAAATCTGCTAAGCCCATGTCTGCAACTTTATAGTTAAGGCTTAAATCTAACTCTTGAACATTTGACATATAAACTCCTATTTATAGTTCTTTTTTGGCTATAACCATTAAAAGGTCTAGATTGTTTTCAATTGTATTACGCTTTACAGTTAAGCAAGTAAGACTTGCTTCTTGTAAAAATTCGCAAAGGGTTTTTTCTGTAAATCCAAGCCATCTATCGCCGTATTGCTCACGCATATCTTCATTGCTGTGTTTATCAAAATCAGCTATAAAAATAAGTCCTTGAGGGCGTAAAATCCGATGAACTTCTTTCAAAGTGTATATTGGGTTTGAAAGATGATGCAAAACTAAATTTATGCAAGCAAAGTCTGCTTCTGAATCTCTTAGCGGAAGGTGATCAAGTTCACCAATGCGTAAAGAAATTCGTGAATCATCTTTTTCTATTTGCCCTTCAAAGCGTCGCCTTGCTAATTCCAACATGCGTGGACTACCATCAACTCCCACTACATGTTGCGCACAGTTTAACAATTTTTCAAGGATGGAACCTGTTCCGCATCCAAGGTCTACTGCTAGTTT
>CAYJDL010000173.1:0-2712 GCA_964368885.1 uncultured Desulfovibrionaceae bacterium
CGGCGCAAGAGTTGCACCGGGTGAAGAAAAAGAAGATCCTCTTGATTTTGCATTATGGAAAAGTGCAAAACCTGGCGAACCTTTTTGGGAAAGTCCATGGGGAAAAGGTAGACCGGGCTGGCATATTGAGTGCTCTGCCATGAGCGAAAGATATTTGCCGCTTGATATTCATGGTGGTGGGCAAGATCTTATTTTTCCTCATCATGAAAATGAAATTGCTCAAACCGAAGCTTGTACCAATAAGGAACTTGCTAAATATTGGGTTCATAATGGTTTTGTGCAAATTGATGCAGAAAAAATGTCTAAATCCTTAGGAAATTTCAAGACTATTCGAGATATTTTAGAGCAATTTTTGCCGGAAACTTTACGGTTTTTTCTGTTAAGCAAGCATTATCGCAGTCCCATTGACTTTACCGACACCAGTATGGAAGAGACTGAAAAAGGTCAAAAGCGAATTTACCAATGTCTTTATGATGTCCAACAAGCCTTACTTCGTGAAAAATGGAAAAAATCTCCTTTTCCTTCCGAATTTATGGAAGAGTTGACTGCACTAGAAAAAGATTTAGATTTATCTATGCAAGATGATTGTAACTTTGCTGCCGCCCTTGGGCATATGTTCAGTATGGTGCGCCTTTGTAATAGAGCTTTAGAAGAACATAAGAACAGTGAAGGTCTTCGTGATTTTTTGATGGCGTTTCAAAATAATATATATGTTTGGGGTCAAGTGCTTGGACTTTTTACCGCAAATGCTCAGGAATTTTTGTCTTCTTTACGTTTAATGCAAGCTCAAAGGCAAGGCATAGATGTAACCTTGGTAGAAAAATATCTTCAAGAGCGTCAAGAGGCAAGAAAAAATAAAGATTTTGCAAAGTCGGATGCCTTGCGTGATAGTTTAAATGCATTGGGTGTTAATGTTAAAGATACTCCAAGTGGTGCAACTTGGGAAATAGCACTGTAAAATGGTCAATATTATTTATTTGAAAAAATAATTTTATTGAAAGTGTTCCCATAAAAATAATTAATTAGCGTTTTCATAGGGTTTTTATGCAGTACATTCAAAAATATCTTGCAACAGTAATGCTATGTTTTATTTTTATAACACAAGTATTTGTAGCTCCTACTCAGGCTTTTTTGGGAAAATTTGGTATTAAAGATGAAAAAGAAATGGGACGTAAGTTTGAAGTCCTTATTCGCTCCAAACTTCCCTTGGTGGAAGATCCTGAAGTAACTTTATATATTAGAAGTATAGTAAATCGACTCGCCAAAAATATCCCGCCCCAGCCTTTCCAATTTACATCTGGAGTAATTTTACATAATGCCCTTAATGCCTTTGCTGTTCCGGGGGGGCATATATTTGTTTTTACAGGACTTATTATGCA
This sequence comes from uncultured Desulfovibrionaceae bacterium, assembly GCA_964368885.1. Taxonomy (GTDB): domain Bacteria; phylum Desulfobacterota; class Desulfovibrionia; order Desulfovibrionales; family Desulfovibrionaceae; genus CAYJAD01. Next base: position 1,380 of record CAYJDL010000173.1, read on the forward strand.
ATTGGACAATGAAGCCGAACTTGCCGGAATCATTGCTCATGAAATGGCGCATGTAACCCAAAGACATGTCGCAAGTCGTATTAATAGAGGTAAAATTGTCTCCTTAGCTTCACTTCTCTTAGCTGTAGCCGGAGTTGCCATTGGAGGCGGTGGAGACGGTAGTGCTGTTTTAGCTGCCGGAGCTCTTGGTGCAGGTCAGTCAGCTATGTTAAATTATAGTCGCATGGATGAAATTGATGCCGATGACATTGGCTATCAATATCTTGTTGCTGCCGGCTATCCTCCGGGTGCAATGGCAGGTGGTTTTAAGAAAATTCAAAGCAAAAGCGTAATGATGGGTGGTGGACAAGTTCCTACATACTTATCTACACATCCGGACTTAAATACAAGAATTACTAGCGTAATTGCTAAAACAAGGGCTAATCCGTCTCACAATCAACGTCGAATAGACAATCGTCGATTTAAACGTGTTCAAACTTTGCTTTGGGCTCGCTATGGTAATATTCAAGCGGCAAAGCATCGCTTTAACGCTCAAAATAATGCCCTTGGGCAAATGGGTTTGGGCATGGTCTTAACACGACAAAATAAAGTTCAAGCTGCAAGAAAAGCTTTTGATCGAGCTTTAGCCATGGCACCTAGTGATCCTCTTATTATGCGAGAAGCTGGCACTTTTCACTATAGAAAAGGAGATATGCAAAGGGCAGAAGCATTGTTGAGTATGGCTATACAAATTGATTCTCGTGATTATATGGCAAAATTCTTTTACGCTCGACTTTTAGATGAAACAAATCGTTCAGTTCATGCTGAGCGTTATTATAAAGAAATATTACGGGTTTTACCCTATGATAGCGAAGTACATGCAGCTTATGCTCGTTCTTTAGGTAGAAGTGGAAAGCATTTTTTAGCATATTTGCATCTTGCTTACAGTTCAATGTATTTAAATCAAAAGAAAAAAACTAAACAATATAGAGATAAAGCCAAAAAACTTGCCAAAAATCCTCAGCAAAAGCAAGCCTTGCAACGGTTTGCTGTAATTTATAAGGAACGCAAGGAAATTTGGGATGAAGGATTTTAAAATGCAGACACATGCAACTACAATATTAGCAGTACGCCATAACGGGCAAGTTGCTATGGGCGGCGATGGACAAGTAACTATGGGGCAAAGCATTGTTATGAAACATAGTGCTTGTAAAATTCGTAGATTGTATAAAGGAAAAATTCTTGCCGGATTTGCCGGTGCAACTGCCGATGCTTTTACCCTTTTTGAACTTTTTGAAGCTAAACTTGAAGAATCAAGAGGAAACTTAGTAAAGGCTGCTGTTGAAATGACCAA
>CAYJDL010000173.1:2722-4455 GCA_964368885.1 uncultured Desulfovibrionaceae bacterium
ATAAATATTTACGCAGGCTTGAAGCTATGCTTCTCTTAGCCGATCCGGAGCATATTTTAGTCCTGTCTGGTAATGGTGATGTTATTGAGCCTGATGATGGAGTAGCTGCTATTGGTAGCGGTGGAGCCTATGCGCTTTCGGCTGCTAGAGCTTTAGTAAGGCATGGGGGAAATGGGGATGCTGATAACAGTGCCGAAGATATAGTGCGCCATGCTATGAGCATTGCTGCTGAAATTTGTGTATACACCAATACTCATCTTTCGCTTGAAACTCTTGGTGATGTGTCCCTTGTAAAAGCTTAATATTTTAAGAAAGTCTGTTTTTTTGGGGAAAAATCTTTTGTTTCAAGTGTTTAAAAAATATAAATGACAAGGAAATAACTCTTTTCACTCAAACTCAAAGAAGATGACAGTTAAATTAAAAGAAGCCATTTAATCAAGGCTTCTCTAAGAGAAAATAATGACAAATCATAACTATCAAATTACATGCGCCAGTTTAGACAGTGTTGAAGGCAGTGATTGTCAAGATAAAAAGATAACATTTGATATAACGCTACATGAAGATGTTTTTAATATTATTGGGAAATTACAAGAAAAAGGCAAAATTCCCAGCAATGATGCAGCAGCATTTGGTCTTGGACTTAAGCTTTTTACTGAAGTAATACTTAAAAATAAAGATTGTGATTTATGTGCTAGTCTTCGTCCTCATCTTACTCAAATTATGAAAGAAATAAAAAAAGACAAAGCTTAGTAAATAGTTTATTATAATATGACCTTAGATATTAAACAGAGCGAAATTATCAAAGCTGGCTGTAAAATAAACCTTGCTTTAAATATAGTTGGCAGGCGTGAAGACGGCTATCATCTTCTTGACTCTATTTTTTGGCCATTGACATATCCATATGACACATTGACATTTAATGTTTTGGCTCATGATGCTAGCTGTGCGCCCTTTAGTGTCAATTGTAATATTGCTGATATAGATACTCATGATAATACATTAACCAAGGCCTATGCGGCATTTACGCAGGCTAATGGTAGACTGAAGCAAGAGTATAAAAATGTTCATGTGTATTTAGAAAAAAATATTCCTCACGGAGCTGGTCTTGGAGGGGGTAGCAGCGATGCCGCCGCAGTGCTTTTATGGTGTAATGAGCACGCTATAAATCCTCTGACATCGGAAGAATTACAAGAAGTGGCTCTGACTGTTGGGGCAGATGTTCCATTTTTCCTCTTAAATAGACCAGCAAGAGTGCAGGGTATTGGCGAAATTTTAAACCCCTTGCCCTTAACCAAGGTGGAAGGTTATGTAATATTGCTTTGCCCAAATCTTTATATTTCAACACCTTGGGCATTTAAAAAATTTTCTGAAAAAAAAATTAATTTTTCTCAAAAAAAGTTGTTGACAAAAGTCAGCATAGACTATAGAACTTTCTTCACTTGTGCAGGGAAAGAAAATATAAATTCTTTGCAAGGCAATGACCTTGAGGAAGTAATATTTGAAGTCCACCCACAATTAGCGAGGCTAAAGCAAGGACTAATCGATAGAGGTGCTGTAATGGCAGCTATGAGCGGAAGCGGTTCGAGCTTGATTGGTTTGGTAAAAAGCAAGCAAATAGCTGAGCAAATTGCGGAGAATTTTAGCGCAGAGTGTAAAGTGTTTACTGTAGCACTTTAATTATGCAGGGGTGTCGCCAAGAGGTAAGGCAACTGGTTTTGGTCCAGTCATTCGAG
>CAYJDL010000174.1:0-4439 GCA_964368885.1 uncultured Desulfovibrionaceae bacterium
AAATTTTCCCCAATAAAATCAACATATTTCTAAAATAGATTTTCAAAAATATTATTTGCTGAGTTAAGGCAATAGCCACATATAATAAATTAGTGTTTTCTTAAGTTACATTAAAAATGGGAAACTTTTACACAAAAAGTTTCCCACTAAAGTCAAAAATAATATAAAATTTATTTAAACTTTACATACTGGCAAGGCTTTCCATTTCAGTTTCAGTAAGTAACTTGTCAAGGTCAAGCAATATTAGCAATCTATCTTCAAGCTTACCAACCCCACGCATATACTCTGAGCCAATACCAGCAACTACAGCCGGTGGCGGTTCTACAGTAGATTCTTTAATGCGTAAAACTTCACACACAGCATCTACCACAAATCCTACAATTTGCCCTCCAAGATCCATAACCTTAATACGTGTTTGGCTATCGTGCAAAGCAGCTTTCATGCCAAAACGTTTGCGCATATCAATAACCGGAATAACCTTTCCACGCAAATTAATTACTCCTTCAACGAAAGAAGGTGCATTAGGAACCTTAGTGATAGGCATCATACGAATAATTTCTTGCACTTTGAGAATGTCAACACCAAATTCTTCTTCAGCAATCTTAAATGTTACCATTTGTATTAGACTGCTGTCATCAGAACCATGATAGGTGGCCTTGGTATTACTCATAAGTTTCTCCTCTTATGCCAAAAAGATATAATCTGTGTACTAATTTAAAATATCGGCAGTACATTGGCATACTATAGGGCTTTTACAAAAAATCATCCAATTTATAAGCCTTGTTCATGCATAATTTTTATCAAATCGCAAACCCTGCATGAATATCCCCATTCATTGTCATACCACATCATAAGCTTTGCAAAATTTCCATCCTGCACAAAGCAATATTCAGCTTCAACTATTGAGGAATGACTGTCACCTCTAAAGTCCCCAGAAACTAAAGGTAATTCATTATACAACAATATACCTTTTAATGGGCCACTGGCTGCTTCTTTTAAAACAGCACGCAAGGCATCTGTATCAGTAGGTTTTTCCAAAAGGCATGTAAAATCAACAACCGACACTACAGGAGTTGGCACCCGCAAAGAATAACCTGTAAATTTACCTTTTAAGGAAGGAATAACCTTTGCTACAGCTTGAGCTGCGCCGGTTGATGTTGGTATAATGTTAAGAGCAGCTGCTCTAGCCCGACGCAAGTCTTTGTGCGGCATATCTAAAATACGTTGGTCGTTGGTATAAGAATGAATGGTGCACATGGTACCTTGCTTAATGACAAAATTATCTTCCAAAACCTTAGCAACAGGTGCAAGGCAGTTTGTTGTGCAAGAAGCATTTGATACTAAATGATGTTTTTTAGGGTCATATTCTTTTTCATTTACGCCAATTACAAGAGTTAAATCTTCACCCTTAGCTGGTGCACTAAAGATAACCTTTTTAGCCCCATTATCCATATGTACTTTGGCTTGTTCGGCTGTACGGAAAACACCTGTTGACTCAACAACGATGTCCACATTATGTTTGCCCCAAGCAAGATTTTTTGGATCTTTTTCGCTAAAGCAATGGATTTTCCAATCATCTGCTTTGCCAGTTGCTGTTTTAATACCGGTGACTGTGGCATCTTGTCCATCAATACTTACATCAATATGAGCACGACCATACACAGAGTCATACTCCATAAGGTGAAAATTACTCTGAGCATCGCCTAAATCATTAATAGCCACAACTTCCACGCTGTCGGCAAAGTTAGTATGTAAAATACGAAAAACTTGACGTCCAATACGTCCAAAGCCATTAATTGCAACACGAACCTTGCTCATAATTGAGTCCCTCTCTTTTTCTTTACAGTAATAGGTGAAAACAATACATCATTTAACAAGCCAAAAAGCTTTAATGCGAATCCTAAACAAATTTAAATACTTTACAAAGATCTAAAATTCAATTGAGGTTTGAAAAAAAGTACAGTGTATACTTTAATAAAAATAAGCCCATTTTTACAATAGGCAACCCTTGAAGATTATCTTTAAAGACAATTTTTCGACACTGCATAAACAGATTTTTATAAAAGTGATTTAATTCACAAGCTCTGTATACTCTCTAATTTTTAACTTGTCCAGAAAAAAGTCTGCCTCTAACTATGGAATTATGCCCAAAGCGTTTACGCAATGTATCTAAGGCTAAATCAATCTTACGATGTTTTTCCATACTCTCTTGACTGGAAGTTTGGAATAAAAAGCCTTGCTCAGTATGTTTATCAAATCCTGAAACACCAAGACCAACAAGTCGCACCTTAAGCTTCAATTCTACAGATTTCAAAAGGTCACAAGCAATTGTGAAAATATTTTGAGTTGTATTTATATTATAGTCAAAGGTTCGAGAGCGAGTAATCTGGGTGAAGTCAGAAAATTTTATTTTTAAAGTTATGGTTCGCCCACTAAGATTTTTTTTTCTTAAGGATGCACCAACTCTTTCAGCTTGGGCAAAAAGCATTTTTTGTAAAAATGAAATATCAGCAGTGTCCTGCTCAAATGTAATTTCAGCACTTTCAGATTTAGGCATAGATATTGGGCAAACAACTTGATCGTCATGACCTATAGCTTTATGCCATAAAGCTATACCACCTTTTCCAAAGCGACGTTCCCAAAACTCCTCTGGAAAACGTAAAACATCGCCACAAGTCTTTACTCCAAGCTTTTGTAATTCACTTAAGAATTTTTTCCCCACTCCCGGTATTTTCTGTACAGTTAGTTTCTGTAAAAATTCTTTTATATGTTCTGGATATAAAACATAAACACCATGAGGCTTATGAAGATCCGAAGCAATTTTTGCCAAATATTTTTTTGGAGCAGCGCCTATAGAACAGCTAAGTCCTCCGGTTACTAGCTTAATACTCTCTTGAATTTGTGAACAAAAGCTTTCAATTGGACCAAAAAGTCTTTCTAAACCTTGAGCATCAAGATAAGCCTCGTCAATTGATGCAGGCTCAACAGTAGGGGAAAAATCTCCAAGTTTTTGCATAATAATTTGAGATAATTCTTTATATCTTTGCATACGACCCGGCACAAAGATAACCTGTGGACATAATCTTTTTACCATGCCAGCAGGCATTGCCGAGCGCACACCAAACTTTCTAGCTTCATATGATGCCGCACTTACCACACCTCTAACACTAGAGCCTCCTACAACTATAGGTAAGCCTCGTAAAGTAGGGTCATCCAATTGCTCTATGGACGCATAAAAAGCATCCATATCAATATGTAAAATCCATGGAATACTTGTTGTTGTTCCATTATCTGTGCTTGGGGAATGAACTTTTCTCATGTCAATCAAAATCTTTTAGCAACTAACTTTCTGTAAAACTTTAACAAAGCGTTAAAGCGATTGTAATATTATTTTTTTACAAAAAACAAAGCAGTATTTCTATAATACTTATATGTTACAGGTACGTCATAATAATTAAAATCGCTAGGGTTTTTATAAAAAGGGCCATCTTGAACGGTTTTAACATCAAAATAACTCGTCGTGGCAGTAGGAAGAAAAAATTCTTTTTTCGTTGAATTTACAGAACCAACATACTTACTGCGCCAAAGCACTAAGCAAGCACCTACTTTTTGAGCATACGCCATGGCACTAGTGCTATTTTCTTGCTTCTTACTAAGCCATTCTGACTGACCTATTAGAGCATAGTTAACTAAATTTTCGATTATTTCTTGAGTTTTATCGTTATCATTAAGTATTTGTATTTGTGGAGACGTGCAAGATTTAGACTTAAAAGATGAGGTGGATAGAGCATGATAGTTTTTTTCAAATTCGTTTGTGGCGCATGCAGAACATGACAGCACAGAGAAAAGAATATACAAAAGCAGTTTTTTCATCTTATTTACCTCACTAATTTAATTACACTAAGAAAGTAAAAAACTGTTACTTCAGAAAAGCTCTAATTAAAGCTTTTTGAGGTTGGGAAAACTTTCAGTTGACAATGCACCACAAAAAGTTTTCCCCAGAAAAAAATTACTTCAAAGGCGAAAAACCTTGTTTCGTAGCTGCTTGTAAGCCGCCCATACTATTTTTGACTTTTTTATGACCATTATTATTCAAAATTAAAGTCATGTCATAGGCTCTTAATCCTGTATTGCAAATTAGCACAACAGGCTTGTCCTTTGGGATTTGATCTAATTTTTCATCAATATCTTCTAGGGCAATAGCATGCCAATCAGGATGTTTTTCCTCAATATCTTTCCCAGCTCCCCTTGGTCTGGCATCAATAAAGTAAGCTTGATTTTCTGCACGACTTTCCCAAAGAGCTGCAAAATCTTGAGCGCTTAAAGGTTCAAAGCGACCATAAAGGGCATTGTCAGTAACATTGGCAACAACATTAACTATGTCCATAGCGGAAGCCATAGGCGGTGTGTAAATTACTTCTAAATTAGAAATGTCATCT
>CAYJDL010000175.1:0-2452 GCA_964368885.1 uncultured Desulfovibrionaceae bacterium
CCATGGGCGATGCAAAAAACCATTGATACCCTATGTGCGGCTTTTTTAAATATTGATGACCCCTACCTTCAAGAACGTGCCTTGGATTTAAAGGCTGTCGGTCTGCGTTTACAAAATAGATTAGCCGGAAAAGAGTTTACCCCTCTTACCGACCATAGCCCCTGCATACATATGGCCGAAGACCTTTCTCCTGTTGATACTTTAGACCTACCTGTTGAGCAAATTCTGGCCTTGGTAATGGCAGAAGGCGGACCAACATCACACACAGCTGTTCTTGCTCGTTCACTTCATATACCTGCAATGGTTGGAGTTACAGGTATTTTAGAAATAGCTAAGGAAGGAGATTTTGTCATTGTCGATGCTCTTGGTGGCTGTGTATATATTGACCCAAGCGATGAGGAAATTGAACATTTTCATCAAAAAAAGATAGAGTATCTCAATTGGGAAGAAAACATTCAATATAGCGCACACTTACTGGCTGAAACTCAAGATGCTATTCGCATAGAAGTTCAAGCAAATGTCAAAAATAGTGCTGAAGTGGAGAAAATGATTCAACATGGCGGCGAAGGCATTGGGCTTTATCGTACTGAATTTGCTTATATGAGCGGTCGTAAACTGCCCACAGAAGAACAATTATTTGCAGAATACAGCTCAATTGCCAAAAAAATAGCACCTCAACGAGTAATTTTTCGTATTTTAGATGTTGGAGCAGACAAAAGCCTTGGCTCGCATACATCTTTAAAAGAAGCAAACCCTGCTCTTGGTTTGCGTGGTATTCGCTTTTGTTTACGCCATCAAGAAATTTTACGTGTACAATTAAGGGCTCTCTTGCGAGCTAGCTTACATGGTAACATTGGGATTATGATACCCATGATTACTTGTCTTGAAGAGGTTTTAGCAGTAAAGCAAATTTTGCGTGAAGTAGTGCAAAATCTTGCGGCGCAAGGCATTGAGCATAGTCAAAAGGTTCATCTTGGAGTAATGATTGAAGTTCCGGCAGCTGTGGTTATTGCCGATGCCTTAGCAAAACAATGTGATTTTTTAAGTATCGGAACCAATGACCTTGTGCATTATTTGTTGGCAATAGATCGAGGCAATAGACATGTTTCTTACTTGCATCAACCATTGCATCCGGCTGTTACGCAATCCATAAAAAGAGTTGTTGACAGTGCCCATAGGGAAGGCATAGGCGTTTCAGTATGCGGAGAAATGGTTACAGATCCCTATTGTTTAGCAGTATTACTTGGCATGGGTGTTGATAGTGTTTCCACAACTGCTCAATATATCCCAGCTATTAAGCACTTTATACGGCATTTACACATGGGAAAATGTCAGCACATGGTACAAAATATGCTTACCACTCATGATACAACTTCATGCATGCGTAAGGTAACAAAGGCCTTAACGCAAAGTTTGCGCAATGATCTTTCTTTTTATACAACTTTTCTTCCGAAACATGGCTAAATTAGGATTATAAAATAAAAATGGAAATACTATGAGCAAAAAAAATTCTCCCTCAACCATTGCTCCAAATAAAAAAGCTAGGCATCTATATGAATTAAGTGACTTTCTAGAAGCCGGAATAAGCCTTACAGGCCCTGAAGTAAAGAGCCTTAGAGCTGGTAAGGTAAGCTTTATGGATAGCTATATTGATTTTAAACAAGGCGAAGCCTTTATCGTGGGCTTGCATATTGCCCCCTATGATAATGCCGGATATGTTGTGCAAAACCCAACACGCCAGCGTAAATTACTTTTACATGCAGGTGAAATCAAAAATCTTTCAGCTAAGGTCGAGCAAAAAGGCTTAACTATTGTTCCGGTCAAATTATACTTTAAACAAGGTAAAATTAAATTAGAAATTGCTGTTGGACGGGGTAAAAAGCTACACGACCATAGGGAAAGCCTTAAGCAAAGAGCGGAAGACCGTGATATGCAGAGAGCTTTAAATCAAAGAGATTAAGAACTTATCCGTAAATAACTTTATCAAAATATAGAAACAAGATTTTTTATCAAAAATCAAATAATCACAAAAAAAGGGCTCCCTTGGCCGAAAGGAAGCCCAACAAGGTAGGAGGGATTTCACTACAATTTCCTACAGTAGACATGCTTTTAATTACAATCTAAACTACGACAGATTAGTCAATAATTGCTGGTCCTGCACAAAAGACCCACATACCTACACTGTTTTCATCGGTTTTTTTGAGTAATACTTTAGGGAAGTGTGTACTGTTTTTTATTGTCACTTTTCCCTTCAAGGAATAAATGAATCAGGCTTTTTTCAAGCCTTTGAACAAAACTATACAATGGAGATTTTATGCCGATTTTTGAATACTATTGCCAAGAATGTCAAAGTAAATTTGAAGAAATTGTTTTTGGTAACGAACTACCTTCTTGCCCAAATTGTCAAGCCCATTCTTGTCAAAAGCTTATTTCTCGCCCTTGTCGTCAGCAT
>CAYJDL010000175.1:2462-4430 GCA_964368885.1 uncultured Desulfovibrionaceae bacterium
CAGCATAACAATGCTCAAGGTGGTAATATGGAAAGTTCGGCGCCAAGTGCTGGCATGAGTAAATGTAGTGGATGTTCCGGTGGGAATTGCGCAACCTGTTAAGGAAGCGCTGATTTATTATTTTTTTCTTCGGGGGAAACTTTTGCCCAAAATTCTGAGAATGACGAAAAAGTTTCCCCAAAAAAAGAATTAATCAACATTTCCTTAAAGCTTATTTATTTTAGTGCCGGCATAGGTGAAGCTACCCTTTACCATGCTGTAAAAACTACCTTTATCAATTCCAATAACTTTGCCGCAAAGGCACCAAATTTTACCATCTTGCTCTTTTGTTGCATAGATTTTGGCAATGCGCTCTTTGTGACAGCGCAAGACCTCACCTTGACCAAGTTTTTGATATTTCCAAAGCTTTTTGCGACATGCCGCACATTTAATCGTTAACATATTTGATCCGTATGCGATTATAACTCAAAGTATGTTTCTTTTGTAGAATTGATTTTTAAGAAACACTGATTTATTGTAATCAGTGTTCTTTAAAAATTATTTTACTGTAATATGAATTGTTTGCACATCCAGTGCATTGTGCGTGGCACTGCCACGTCAAGAACCGGACATTAATAACCCTGTGCTAACCGTCAGAGCATAAACACCTTTTTTATTAAACGTTAATTGCGAAGTAGGAAAACCCTTGCGAACTGAATAATCTGCCTCAGGGCATCCTTGGCAAGTAATTTTAAGGCTTAAAGGATTCGACATAGCAAAATCACTAGGGCTTATCATTGCTGTCAAAGGAACATTTGCATTGACCTTAGTTTCTTTAGGATATTGCAAAGTCACCTTAAAACCTGGATCAAAAGCCAAAGACATAGTGCAAATTCCAATTAAAAGCATTAGTGCAAAAGTTATTATACATGTTTTTTTCATAAAAACTTCCTTATTTAAATTGTCAAGTTATTTACTGCGCTGACTGTGGAGCAGGCAAAGTCCTTGGCGCATCTTCTGGAACTGGCGGCACTTGTTGTTGAGCCGGATTGACATTTTGCGCTGGTGGTGAAGCTTTATCAGTGACATTGGAAGCATTATTACTAGGTTGTAATGTAGTAGTTTTTTGCGGACTGGTCACAATTGTAGGTTGCCCCTTTGGGCTATCAAATTTAACGCCAACAATTACATTTAAAAATGGCTCAACAGGCGTATGAGCCGGCGCATTTTCAGTCTTTGGCGTTGTATTTGCTTTAGGCAAAACAATTGCCTCAAGACCACTATCAAGGTTATGAAAACTGGCATACTTCCCTGCCATTGAGGGAGCAACCAAAGCCACAAAGCCTTGTGTAGTAACTATACTGCAAAGGGCTAAAACCAATAGCGCACCTTGAGCAAAAATACGCTTGGTAAATACCACCAATAAGGCAGCGGATAAAATAAAAAGACCTGAAACTATAGGTAAATGCTTTAAACTTTGTAAAAAGCTTACCACTTGTTGCGGCACATAAGTAGTCCAATAAGAAGCCGTCAAAGGAATGCTAAGACTGGTTAAAGCAAGACCACTTACAAGTAGCACTATGGCTACTAGCAAAAAAAAGATATTACTACCTGTTTTTGAAAAATTACAAATAGTTGCTGCAAAAATCAAAACCCAGACAGGTAATAATGACAGGGAAGTTGCAAAAGTAGAATTTTTTTGGAATACAATTAGCACTATGCCTATTATTCCAACTAAATACAACCATAAAACATTAAGCCAAGGCGAAAAAAGTGGAGCAAGAAGCCAAGGAATGACACCTATTACCAGCAAAAATAAAGTCCAAGGCATAGGCAGTGGCCAATAAGGTGGTAAGAATGGCAAAAGAGATTGCTGCATTAAACTATCTAGTACATCAGTATGCTGACTACTTAAGATGACCAGTACCAACCATGCGGCAAAGAGCAAGGTCATACAACCAAATCCCACCACGGCATCTAGCTTATTAG
>CAYJDL010000176.1:0-970 GCA_964368885.1 uncultured Desulfovibrionaceae bacterium
AAGTTCCTGCTGATTAAAGCCAATACGAGTCAAGTCAAATTCTGCACTGGAGAGCAATTGCACTTCATGCAACAGGGCATCTTCATCCCAATCTGCCCATGTAGCAGAGCGGTTAATCAAAATACGTAAAGCTCGTACTTGGTCAGACGACAAATCATCTATTGCAATAACGGGAATAGATTCGTAACCACTGGCAATGGCAGCTTTTAAGCGTAAATGTCCATCAATTAACTCACCATCAGCCTTTACCAGTACAGGCATAACAAAATCAACATCGCGTAATGTTTCAACCATACGCCCCACCACATGGTCATTTTTACGCAAATTATTTTCATATGGCGTTAAACGCTCCACCGGCCAATATTCAATGTGAAGATTTCTCATTTTTACCACTCATTTCTCTCAATTAAGGAAATCTGAAAAGCCAAGATACACTTGGAATGTCCATTACATTTAATGCAACCCTTATAGCTCACCCATTCCCAATCACAGCGTGGACATACGATAGTTAAATTTTCATCTAAGCAATCATCGGTAAATGATTGGATTAAAGACTCTAACGCAGGTGCGTTTGTGGGAAGTTTAACATCAAAAAAAGGCGTGGATGCTGTGGCTTTTTTCCACTGCCATAGCTTTGTTTTTAAACTTTTTATAATTTCCACACTTAAAAAAGCTGGCATATTACTTTGTTGTTCCTTTTTTTCCACGACAGATTGCTCACTTTCCAAAGCTCCCAAGGGCTCCAAAGACTTCAAAGGCGACGGCACTGAATCCGAATCTTGTTTTTTCTCTTGAATAAGTTCCGGTACAGCAAGGAAAATCCAACGTGCCACGTTTATCCCAAGGGCAAAGGCTTCGCCGGGATCTTTACCTCTTGGTACCGGCCATAATTTAGCTTGGGCAAATTGGGCTTTCCACCAATTCCAATTTTTAGCGGTGTGATATTCGCCTTGAGCATTTTGTTCAAAGT
>CAYJDL010000176.1:980-4338 GCA_964368885.1 uncultured Desulfovibrionaceae bacterium
AAACAAGAATACGCGCAGATTTTTTCAATATTTCATAAGCAACAGAATCAGGTTTGCCGGATACGGTCAATATACTAAGCACTCCTACACGACCGCCGCAAGCGTGATGAACAAGCATGGCGTCAAGCTCTGCTTCCACAATGACCCAAGTAGCCAGCTCAGGGGATACGCCTTGCGGATAAAGAATCATAGGCGCAGAATAAGGATTATTGGCTTGAGGAATTAATTGAAACTTAGCGTCACGAGGGTTGCTCTTATCAAGGTCACTATCGCACCGACGGATACGCACTCGCCACACTTCAAATTGCGTATTACCAAAGCAAGGAATGGTTATGCCTCGTGGAATGCGTAGAGCACGGGCAACAGTGCCATCGGTGCGAGCACGATTGGGAATGTCAAAAGCAGAGCGTTGACGAAAAATATAGGTAGGACTTTTGGCATTTTCGCTTTCAATATAGCCAAGGCCATAACGCTTAACGGCATCTATGGGTAAACCACGTTTTTGCAAATATGCTAAAACATGCGGCGTAGCCAAAAGACGCTCATGGGCTTCATGTGCAAGTTTTGTGGCTTGCGTTATCCATTTTGCGGAAGGTGCAACGTATGCGATGGGTTCCCAGCTTTGCGTTTTGGCAGCAGGCAACTCACGCAAAGGGGAATACTTACGCCGTGCTTGAGGCATTTGTTTTTCTAAAGTTATCCCAAGTTCAGCACAGGCATCCGTAAAAGTCATGCCGAGATGCTTTGTACAAAAGTCAATGACATCGCCACCGGTGCCGCAATGCCTAGGACAAGCCCATGTGCCGGAAATATTATGCTTACGCACAAGCTCTTTACCTTGCTCCAAGGGGAAAGTAATAAATCTATCTCTGCCACCACAGGTAGGACAAGGTGAATGCCACTCGCCCCCATGCTTGCTACCCACTTTTTTAATGCTATTACTGTCCACACAGCGACGTAAAAGATCATGGATAATATTACTCATGGCTATCCTCCCAAGCTCCCAACTCTAACGAGCATGCCAGAAGTTTCAAGCTCCCATAATCCCATACTTTTTTATATACTTGGGAAGATGGGAGGATATATGTATATATTATACGCATGCGCAGGCATATGCGCACGCAATAAGAGTATAGAGTAATCCTCCCATCCTCCCACGCAAAAATAAAAGCATAATATTTACAATGTATTAAATAAATTTTACACACAAAACATTGGGATTTTCCTTGGGAGCTTGGGAGGATAGAAAAGATAAAAATCATTTACGCCTCTCTTTACGGTCTGCTTCCTGAGCCTTATCAAGGTCATACTCGTCAAGAATTTCTTGCCTCACGCTTATACCCATATAGTACATTATACTGCTTTTTTTACTCGGTATTCCTTTTTTCTCCAATGAAGGAGTGAACTTTTTAGGCGTATACGGATATGAATTACCAAGCACTTTTTTTGCCCACCAATTGAAAATTGTTAAGAGTTCTGAAGAGGCTACGCTTGTTTGATATTTACGATCCCCTGTAGGTGGGTCTTCAATGAAGCAACATTCTTTGAGGAAGCGACCGATGTCATCTTGTAAAAAGAATTGATCTCGTGTAAAAGTGAGCACACGCTCTGGAATCCGTAAGCCATTTTGCAACACATCCATGCAGCCACGCACCAGTAAAGCCAAAATTCCGGAATCTTCTGTTTCTAATTTCTTAGCCATGTCGTAATCAATTTTACGTTCCCAAGGTTTTGTAGGATTAGGCACAAACTTCACTGGCCACTCAATACAAAGAGTACGAGCATTAAAGCCATCATCATCAGTGTCTAATTTTGGAAGATAATTTGTAAGCAACATAAGTAAGGCTGACTGCTTCCATTCGGTCATATATTTATCTGTGATACCGCGCGCAGTAATATAGCCACCGCCGGTGAGGTCTTTGATCTTGGCTTGATCCAAAGCTTGCCTGGCATTTGCCTCTGATGCATAGGCGATCTTTGCACCCCTTAAAGCTAAAAGCTCCGGCTCCGGCTTGCCACTATCTTTTTGAAATTTTTGTTCCACTATAAGCGAAACCCCTATGCGTACATGAAGCTTTTTGCCAAGAATACGCTTGATGGTATTCATTAGCGTGTCTTTACCATTACGTGATAAAGGTCCATACATGATAGCCCAAATATGCAAATGTTTTTCTCCAAGAAGACCATAACCCAAAAGACGCACAATAAATTCTGCCATATCCTGATCATCATCCATGCAGCTGAGTAAATACTCTTCAAAAGCAGGGCACTTTGCATCAAGCCCTTCCCATTTTGTGGTACATGTGCTGAGTAGATACTGCTCCGGCTCGCCCGGGCGACATTCCCCTGTGCGTAAATCAATCACTCCGGAAGGGGTAGCCATAAGATAGGGTTGCTGATCAAGTTCTTCAACCGAGATAGTTGGCGGATTGTCAATGCTTACTGCACACTCTAAAACTTCCCTACGCCCGGCAGCAGTGCGCAATCTATCAAGCCTGCTTTTAACCATCTTATGTAATGGGGAATTTTCTGCTTCAGTGCTCTGAGCAAAAGCATTTTGATACGCAGCACACACACGCTCTACGTCAGCAAGGGCACGCTTTTCTCGCATATCCAAATCCCAATGATGCCCTGTCCAATATAACCAACGTCCCCACTCTTCAACATACACATATTTATTACGAAAGAGCGTACAAAAAAGATTAGCATCACCGACACGGTTATATCTTAGTCGGTCAAGAACAAAGCTTTTACCCAGCTCTTGTTGCTCAGTATTGTCTTTTTCGGCAAAATCTTGTGCTGCTCCTTCAAGTATAGCAGCTCGGACTGCCACTTGCGCTAAAATATCTTGGTCATTCTTATTCATGCAGCACTCCTAAAATAAAAAGTAGGGTAAAAAGATAGTCCATTTTTCCACGGATATTTTCCATTATTCGCGACCGAGCAGTGCGAGCATCTCGCCCTTGTCTTTTCTTTTCCTAGGAAGGACCCGTGCCGCCAGGGATGCGCTTGGGAGCTTTGGCGAGTTTTTATAAGATATGGGGGATAAGGGGATGATATGAAAGGGGCGCATTCGCTCATAAAAAAGGATGTGCCCGTATATGCCTGCAAACTAAATGCACTGCACGCAGCAGTAACTGATAGTTCAAACGTAGATAGGAAATATAATACGGGCACACATAAAGATAAACGTGCCAAAGGAATTTGGGAGAAAAAAGATTTTGAGAGTGAAGTTAAAAGAAAAGGTAGCAGACAGGTAGCAGAAACAGAAAAAGGGTTCACACACATATAGTGGTAAACCCTTAAAATTTCTGGTCGGGATGAGAGGATTTGAACCTCCGACCCCTTGAACCCCATT
>CAYJDL010000177.1:0-435 GCA_964368885.1 uncultured Desulfovibrionaceae bacterium
ATATGAAGCTGAGCTGGAAGAAAGAATCTTGGAGCAGGAGCAATTAGAGCAAAGCCTTGCAGACCCGCTAATCTATGCTGATACAGCACAAAGCGTTCCATTAATTAAAAATTTTGAGTCTGTAAAAGCAAGAATTGATGAACTTATGGAAAAAATGGGTACATTAGAACAAGAACTTGCGGTGTTTGAAGATAGCCGTAAAATCATGTAAACCAATTAACATTGATGTAGAGTATGACAGTGCACATATATATTTGGAATGAAAAATTTTCTGTAGGCAATGAGGAAGTAGACTCTCAACATCGTAGCCTTTTTAATGCAATACGAGAGTTGCAATTAGCTTTTTATGATAGCATATCGGACGAATTTATTTTGGCTAAGGTTGATGGTTTAAAAAAATATGTTTTGGAGCATTTTGCTCTTGAACTTAGTTTG
>CAYJDL010000177.1:464-2920 GCA_964368885.1 uncultured Desulfovibrionaceae bacterium
ATCGTCTGCCAATGTATGATGAACATGTACTGCAACATGAAAAATTTGTTCAAGCTGTAGACGGATTTGTTCAACGCTTTGTTAATGAAAAAGAAGACATTGCAGAAGATTTGTATGATTTTTTAGGAAGTTGGCTTAATGCGCATATAGTAGGAATGGATAAAGTAACTTTTCTTGCTGTTGAAAAATTAAAGTCAGAAGAAAAATAATAAAGATGAATTTAAGAAAACACTGATTTAATAAATTAAAAAAACAATTATTCAGCGTTTACAAAAGGATTTTGGAGGAATAAAAAATGTCGGAACAACTTCGGGTTGCAGTCGTTGGAGCTACTGGAGCAGTAGGTCGTGAAATGTTAAATACTTTGCACGAACGCTCTTTTCCTGCAACAGAAATAGTGCCTTTTGCTTCATCACGCTCTGCCGGAACAAAAGTGGCTTTTGGAGATGATGAACTTGTGGTGCAAGAGCTTAAAGAAGATGTCTTTAATGGTTTTGATATAGCACTTTTTTCTGCTGGTGGTTCTACTTCCGAAAAGTTTGCACCCTTTGCCGCTCAAGCTGGCTGTGTTGTAATTGATAATTCTTCTGCATGGCGTATGGATGAAAGATGCCCTTTAGTTGTGCCTGAAGTGAATGCTCATGCCCTTGAAAAGCATAATGGCATTATTGCAAACCCAAACTGTTCAACCATTCAAATGGTAGTTGCTTTAAAACCTTTGCATGATGCCGCTACTATTACTCGAGTTGTAGTTTCAACTTATCAGGCTGTTTCCGGCACAGGACAAAAGGCCATTGCTGAATTAGAGCAGCAAGTGCGACAAATGTTTAATGTGCAAGAGCCTGATATTGATGTATATCCTTATCGTATTGCTTTTAACTGTTTACCTCAAATTGATGTTTTCATGGATAATGGTTATACTAAAGAAGAAATGAAAATGGTTCATGAAACAGTTAAAATATTTGAAGATTCAAGGGTAAAAGTTAGCGCAACTTGTGTTAGAGTTCCGGTTTTTTATGGGCATAGTGAATCGGTAAATATTCAAACGGAGAAAAAACTTAGTGCTGCTACAGCCAGAGCTATTTTATCTCAAGCACCTGGTGTGCAAGTGTATGATAATCCACATGAAAAAATGTATCCCATGCCCATAGATGCAGCAGGAGAAGATGCTACATTTGTTGGTCGTATACGTGAAGATGAAAGCATAGAAAATGGTCTTAATATGTGGATTGTTGCTGATAATATTCGTAAAGGCGCAGCCTTAAACGCAGTGCAAATTGCCGAAGTTTTAATAGAAAAAAACTTGCTTGGCGTTAAAAATCCAAAGGTATTTATTAAAAGCTAATGCAATCTTTAAATATACTTGACTCTTCTGCATATCTTGAGCATTTACTTAAGGTTGCTCGACCGGGAGCAGAAAAAATTCTGGCTTTTTATGAGCATAGAGTCGGTAGCATTTGTAAGGATGCTCGTTTGCTTCTTGCGCCCCTTGATGACCATTTATGTCATCGAGGGGACGGAGTTTTTGAGAGTATAGCTTATGCAAATGGTCGCTTGTTTCAATTAGAAGCTCATATGCATCGTCTAAAAAGCTCAGCCTGTGGTTTAAAATTAGTTCCTCCTTGCTCGTGGGATGCTGTGCAAAGCTATATTCTTCAGGTGGCTAAGGCATCTGGTAAGCAGGATGGTTCCATAAGAGTATTGCTAGGGCGTGGACCTGGGGGATTTGGCATATCTGCGACAGAATGTCCAGAGGCAAGCCTGTATATAATTGCAATGGACAATCCAAGTCCTTCGTTGGCTTGGTATGAAAAAGGTCTTAAGGCTTGTCGGTCTGCCATTCCGGCAAAACAGGTTTATTTAGCAAAAATAAAAAATGCTAATTATTTACCTAATGTGCTTATGGCGGAGGAAGCTTTAAGTAAAAATGTTGATGTAGCATTTTCATTTAATGAAGATAATTATTTAGCAGAAGCTACTGTGGCTAATGTGGCTATTATTTCTCAAGATGATGCTCTTATTTGTCCACATTTAACTAATGCTCTTTCTGGAACGACTTTAATGGCAGCTCTTGAAGTTGCAAAAAATTTATTACCTATTAGCTTTCAAAATATTGTAGATGCAGATATTTGGGCTGCCAAAGAAGTATTGCTCTTTGGTTCAACTCCACTATGTGTGGGTGTGGTTGAATATGAAAAAAGACCCATTGGGTTTGGTAAAACAGGACCAATGTCACATCTTATACGAAAATTACTTACCCAAAACCTTTGGGCAGAGGGGACTTGTTTTGAGTGATGAACAAATAAAATCTAAGCAGTCCTTACAAGATGGTGCCGGTGAACAGCAAATTTCTGTTGAAAAAGTGTCAGCACAAAATCCTAAGGGACAAAATCATCCCAACCAAGATGTTGAGCCAGACGTAAAGCCAGACGTAAAGCCAGACGTAAAGCCAGACA
>CAYJDL010000177.1:3020-4302 GCA_964368885.1 uncultured Desulfovibrionaceae bacterium
TAAAGCCAGACAAAGTTAAAAAATCTTCAGCTAAGCAAGCCAAAGCGTCTGCTAATGTAGTGTTAGCACATGAAAAGCCTTTGCCAGTGCTTTTGCTCGATGATGCTCTTGGTTTTACTTATGTGCAAAGAGAAATATTAGCCTTAGCTCATCATTTACGAAATATGGGCTTTGAGGTTGTATTTGTTTGCCCAAAGCAAAGTCAGCTGTTACAAAAAGCGCAAGAAGGAGGATTTTCTTCTCATCATCTAAACTATGATGGAAAGAAAGTTTCTATAGGTTTAAGGATTTTTTTGAAGCTTTTTTGGATTTATAAAAAAGCATCACCGCTTTGTGTGCATGCTTTTTCTGTGAACTGTTTGACTTTACTGCGTCGTCTTGTAATGCGTCGTTTGCAAGGCGCAACATTAGCTTTTTATACAGCATTTGATAAAGCACCCAATGCTCTTATCGCAAGCACTACTAAGCCGCAATCTACACCTAAGATTAAACATGAAGGCATTCCGGCACCGCCGACTCCGCCAACACCAATTAATGCAAAAAGTAAGGAAGTTCCAACTAAAAACTTATTACCAAGTTTAGCAAAAAATCTGGCACATGTGGATAAGGTTTTTGTGTCATCTTCTTATGTGCGAGGAACTTGGGCTGATTTTGGTTTTGATGTAGCACGATTAAAAGTAATTCGTACAGCACAGCCTTTTGAGCACTTTCCCATAATTGCAAAGGATGAAGACCGTTTTATCTTTATCGTAGTTGAAGATTTTACTGAAAATGGTAATATTGATGTAATTTTCCAAACAATGGCTGAACTTGAAAAAAATCAGCTACGCTGCCCTTTTGAAGTGCGTATTGTTGGAGAAGGTGCTGAATACGAAAAATATTTGCGTAGAGCACAAATGCTTGGAATTGATAAAAATTTAGCGATGTTTTCTAACTTTAATGTTGACTTTCCACTAGAAGATGTTCTTAGGCATGGGCATGCGCTTATCTTGCCTCAAGGTGGGCCGCAAGGCAATATGGCTGCCTGCATGGCTGCTTGGAGTTTAGCTTTACCTATTGTGGCTAGCAATACTCCAGAATATCAAGAGCTTGTAGAAGTTTCGGCAAGAGCGGGGCGTGGCTTTAAAGGTGGTATACATATAGTTCCGATGCAAGATGTTATTGCTTTAGCAAGCTATATGCAAGAGCTTATTAACAATGAAGAAAAATATTCTGAACTTGTTAAGGCCAGCGAATGTATGCAAAATTATGCAAGTATGAGTCGCTTGCAGGAAAAATATTT
>CAYJDL010000178.1:0-4255 GCA_964368885.1 uncultured Desulfovibrionaceae bacterium
AATTGATCTAAAGTTTCGCTAAAGTCAAGTCCATTAATACGCCCATAAAATTCAAAAATATCTCCCGCAGCTTGACAACCAAAACAGTAAAACCAGCCATCTTCTTCATTTACGGAAAACGAAGGTTTTGTTTCCTGATGAAAAGGACAAGGCGCAACCCAGCGTCCACCATTACGCTTTAAATCTACATACCGACGTACAATATCGACAATATTGAGACGTTCCTTAATATGTCTAGTGGCCTGTTTGCGCTCCATATGTGACCTATTTTAACCAAATCTTTCTATAATGTTCTTTTTGGTGTCAATTTAAACTATTTAAACGTTAATTTATACCTTTTTTAATTATTTATTTGTTATGAATTTATTTTAAATTTACAATGGTCATGCCATCTCCGCCCCTATCTTCGGGAGCTAAGGCAAAATCTTCAATGCCTGGGAAGGTGCGCAAAAAATTATGTACCTCTTTGCGTAAAACACCAGTACCTCGGCCATGAATAATTTCTACACTTTCACGACTGTTTAAAATTGCTTTGTCCAAAAAACTCTGCAATTGACTAAGAGCCACATCAGCCCTTTGGCCACGCATATCAAGACTTAACAGAGAACCCACGGGAGTAAGCTTACTGAGCACTCCAGATGATTTCACATCTTTTTTCATTAAATGTTCATTAGCTGCTTGCATGTTGCCAAGGTCTTCAATGTTTGCCCAAAGAGTTACGCCACCCATGTCTAATTGAACACGATTTTTACGATTGTCAATATCACAAACCTTGCCTTTTTTTCCAAAGGATTTATGCTCAACAAATGAACCTACTTTCAAAATTTCTAAAGATATTGGTGACATATCTTTCTCTTGTGATTTGTCTTTTGCTAATTCAGCACGCAAGGAGGACATATTTTTTAATGCTTGTTTACTACTGACTTTGTCGGCTTTCCAAGCCTGCATTAATTCTGTAGCCTTAGCACGAATTTGTTCGTAAAGTTGATTACGCTCTCTTTCAAAGCGTGCAAGAAGCTTTTGCTGTTTTTGCTCGTATTCTTTTTGCTCTTTTTGAATAGTTGCAATCTCACTTTCACGCTTTATAGCAAGAGCATTTAATCGTTCAATAACTGCCCCAGAATCTTCACCATCTATAAGTAAATACTGTTCTGCTTTGCGTAAAATGCTTTCGGGTAAACCATGTTCACGAGCAACATCTAAAGCTTGACTCGCTCCTACTTGGTCATATGCCAAGCGGAAAAGCGGTCTTTTAGTGCTTGGGTCAAAGAGCACTGACGCTGCTCTGGCTTTATCTCGGGTCAGGGCATAAGTCTTAAGAGCTGGAAAGTGCGTTGCCGCCATAACTGTCGCATCTTTATCAATTAAACCATCAATTACAGCTTGAGCCAATGCTGCCCCTTGAGATGGGTCTGTTCCAGCACCAAATTCATCCAGTAAAATTAAGCATGAATAATCGGCATTTTCCCAAGCTTTAGCAAGCTGACGAATTTGTCCGGTAAAAGTTGAAACATGGTCTTCAAGGCTTTGAGCATCACCAATGAAGGCGTGCATATGCGTCCACATGGGTAAACGAGCACCTTGGTCTACCGGCACAGGGAAACCGCACATTGACATAAGTGCCAATAATCCTAAAGTCTTAAGGCAAACAGTCTTGCCACCGGCATTACCACCGGAAATAATTAAAACTTTTTCTTCTTTATTTAATAAAATATCAATGGGTTGAGCACTATTTGTTAAAGCTAAAAGAGGATGCCTTGCTCTTGGTAAATAAACATCTGCTTCTTGCTCAAAAAGAGAAACTGTATGGCAACTCATGACATCAGGCGTAGTATTTTTCTTTTTGTCAGACGGCTTTGCAATGCTTTGCCCCATGTCAATTGCTAATTTGTCAAGAGCTAAAAGCACATCTAAGCGAGAGAGCAAAATCATGGCATTGTCAACAAAGGGTAGAGCGTCTCTAACAAGATTTGTTAGATATTCTAGAATTTTACGCTCTTCTTCTCTTTCTTGCTTTTTTAATTCTTGTAAATTGTTGTTGACTTCAACCAAGAACATGGGTTCAAAGTAGCAAGTTTCTCCTGTTTGTGACCAATCGTGAATAATTCCTTGCAAGCGCCCTTTGAAATTAGCCTTTAAAGGTAAAACATAGCGATCCGAGGCAAGGGTCATAAAAGAGTCTTGCATGTAATGCAATATGTTATACTCATTGGCAAAGTCTTTTACACGCCTTAAGCAACTTTGATGCAAACCGCGTAACTTAGTGCGCACTGCCAAAAGCTCAGGTGAGCTTTCATCACGAATATTACCATCATCGCTAAGACAACGCCGCAAGGCTTGGGTTAAGGCTTCGGGTAGTGGGTAAGATTCAACTAAAGCTTGTAGGCGAGGAAGAGTTAAAGTAACACTGGTTGATTGCTCAACATTATATACGGAAGTTTGCGCTTGAAATGCTAAAGTTAGAACCTCACGTAATGTCCATAAGGCATCAAGATCTAAGACGGCTTGTGGAGCACGTAAAAATGGCTTAATTCCCGAGATATCGGGGAAGGCAATCATGCGGAAAGCTTTTTTGTCTTGACCAGCACTTTGGGCAATGCTAGCCCAAAGTCTGCATTCATCATAAAGCCTTGATTCTTCCATAGCTTCATTAGCATTGGCAAGAGGGGTCTTGGCTAGGGCTAAAGCCTTTCCTGAAATAGAGCTGCATCTTTTGGCAAGGTGATCAAGCACCTTATCAAATTCAAGAGCTACAAAAGTTCGCGAAGAAATCATAAATTAACTGCTTAAACGCTCACGTATGGTAGCAGAAATACTTTTGCCATCCACACGTCCTTTATATTTAGCCATAATAAAATTCATAACTTTTCCAAAGTCTTTTTGACTTTGGGCAGAAGTTTCATTAATGGCATTATTAATAGCTTGGGTCACTTCTTCTGGGCTAAGTGCCTGCGGTAAAAATGTTTGTAGAATTTTAAATTCGGCAGCTTCCCTTGAGGCTAAGTCTTCACGACCAGCAGCATTAAATTGTGCAATAGAATCTTGACGTTGTTTGCCTTGGGCAATGAGTACGTCCATCATTTGCTCATCGCTTAAGTCAGAGCATTTTAATTCTACCATCTTGTTTTTAGCAGCTGTTTTAAGCAGACGTAAGACATCTAAGGTTAATTGTTCCTTAGCTTTGTAAGCGGCAATGTAATCTTTTTCAATTAGTTGGGATAAAGTCATATTAAAACCTTAACAGGGTTAAGCTAAAAAAACACGGGGAATTCTCTTTTGAATCCCCCGCAGTTAATACCTGCGTGTTATATATATAACAACGCATTTTAAAATGTCACTAGCCCATATTCATTTTTCTGATTTTTTTCATCAAACGCTTTCTGGCAGCGGCCTTTTTCTTTTTGCGCATAACGCTAGGCTTTTCATAATGTTGACGTTTTTTCATTTCGGAAAGAACGCCAGCCTTTTCTACTTGCTTTTTGAAGCGACGTAAAGCGATGTCAAAATTATAATCATCGTCGTTGAGAAATACTCCTGGCAAAAAAATCACCCCCTTTTCCATATAACTGCGGCAGAACTTATATCCTTTTTTTTAAAAAAGCAAACGTTTTTTTTGAGCTGTTTAGCCTGTATTTTATTAACAATATTTTATAGTTATTAGAAAGTTAAAATAATATGGCACTAATTTATTTTTTTTTCCGAGGGAAACTTTCAATTGCATTTTACCTTAGAAAACTTTTTATTCTTAAATGCTTAAAGGGTTTTGAAAAGATAGGGAGGGATATTTTTAAAATGGTTAGTATCAAAGTAAATTAGTGATAGCTTAAGAATAAAGCTATCACTAATTTAGATGGGGTGTTAGATTAGAGGAGGATTGGTTAAGTTCTTTGCCTAGCGGTGGATGAATCCGCTTACCGTATATGTAAAAGCGTTATTTTTTACGCTATTATTGATTTATCCTTGCATTTCACTTAAATCATTAGGGTCATTTGGCTTATCAGTACTTTGTTCTTCAACTTTTTTATCATTAGCATTGTGGTGCATTTTTTTCATGTTACACTTAGGGCACTTGCAGTTAGGGCATTTACACTCTTGATCTTCAGAACATTTGCAGTCTGGGCATTTGCAGCCTTTATCTTTAGCGCATTTGCAGTCTTGACCTTTGCATTTTTGTCCTTTTTGCATTTCAGAGCATTTTGGGCATTTGCCTTTTTGACCATGTTTATCTTGTGCATTGTGGTTCATGCTTTTCATG
>CAYJDL010000179.1:0-4249 GCA_964368885.1 uncultured Desulfovibrionaceae bacterium
GGAGTATTTCGACAATGCCAACATTACGCAAAGACAAAGGAAACAGATGGATGGCACGGGTAGTCATATACAAATTGCAGGGACGGCAAGCAAGTTGCTTGCATGATGTTTCCACCTGGCAAGAAGGTCTTAGCATTGATGGGATACACCCCACAAACAAATCGCAAACAAGAAAGAGAATACAAAAAAGCTCAGAAAGAAGCACGTATCTAAATGGATTTAGAGAGGCTTTTTTCGTGGGTGACCTGCTAGAAACAAAAATTCCCCAAGTGTAACCTAGGGGAAAAATTGTAACCAAAATTTTGTAACCCTTGTAAATTCGGACTAAACATAAAGCGTGTAATATTGAAACTTCTAGGGTAAACAAAAAGTCTTTCCCAAGAAAAAATAAATTAAACTTTTTTATCCAGCAACACTTAGGCGTTCTTTGACATAGTTTACCAATCCGCCTTTAGCAACAAGTTCAGCCATTGCATCGGATAATGGAGGACATTGAATAGTTAAACCATTATTAGTATTAGTGATAAGTCCACTGCTGGCATCAACATCAAGTTTATCACCATCATTAATTTTTGTAACTTCATCACCAATTTCCATCAGCATTAAGCCCATATTAAAAGCATTGCGGTAAAAAATACGGGCAAAGCTATGACCAATAACAACATTAATGCCGGCACCCAGAATAGCTAAAGGGGCATGTTCTCGTGAAGAGCCACAGCCAAAATTTCGCTCAGCTACTATAATATCTCCGCTTTGAACTCTTTTTACCCAGCCATGTTCTAAGCCTTCCATGCAATTTTGCCCTAAAATTTGCATGTCTGCCGTGACTAAAAAACGAGCCGGAATAATGGCATCAGTGTCAATGTGTTCGCCAACTTTATGTACTTTTCCATGAAATTTCATATATATATTCCTTAATCTTCAGCCACTTAACAAATCATTAAGGCCAAAGCTATATTTATTATCTATCTCAAATATTCGCTTAATTAAAATAGGTATTAAAGCACGCTTGGATCACTAACAAGCCCAGTTACAGCACTTGCTGCTGCAACTAAAGGATTTGCTAAATAAAGTTGTGACTGTAAACTGCCCATACGTCCTTTAAAATTGCGATTTGTCGTAGCAACTGCTTTTTCGCCATCGCCTAAAATACCCATATAACCGCCAAGACATGGACCACAAGTTGGAGGACTGATTATGCAACCAGCATCCATGAAAATGTCAAAAAGCCCTTCTTGCATACTTTGCTTCCATACCAGCGGCGTAGCCGGAATAATAATACAGCGTACAGATTTATTGACTTTACGTCCTTTTAAAATTTGCGCTGCATCTCGCATATCGCTAATACGTCCATTAGTACATGAACCTATAATAACTTGTTGAATTTCAACATCTTTAATTTCTTCTACAGGCTTTACATTATCAGGGATATGCGGACAAGCAACAACCGGTTTCAAATTGCTTACATCAAAATTGACTTCACTTTCATAAATTGCCCCAGCATCAGCTGTGAGCTTTTCTTGATTCGAACGATTGTGAGCATTGCCATAAGCAATTGTAGCATCATCAACGGCAAAAAGACCAACCTTGCCTCCGGCTTCGATTGCCATATTTGCCATGGTTAAGCGACCTTCAATGTCAAGAGCATTAATGACATCTCCGCCAAATTCCAAAGCTCTGTATA
This sequence comes from uncultured Desulfovibrionaceae bacterium, assembly GCA_964368885.1. Taxonomy (GTDB): domain Bacteria; phylum Desulfobacterota; class Desulfovibrionia; order Desulfovibrionales; family Desulfovibrionaceae; genus CAYJAD01. The sequence continues at coordinate 1,685 of CAYJDL010000179.1, forward strand.
AGGCACCATCAACTCCAATTTTACCTATAAGTAATAAAATTAAGTCTTTGGCACGCATATATTTAGTCATAGTTCCGGTATAATTAACTTTAATAGACGGAGGAACTTTAAACCAAGTTTCGCCTAAAGCCATTCCGGCCGCAACATCTGTAGAACCAAGTCCTGTGGAAAAAGCACCAAGACCGCCATAAGTGCAAGTATGACTATCAGCACCAATAACAATATCTCCGGCACCTACAAGTCCAAGCTCAGGTAAAAGGGCATGCTCAACGCCGCTGTCGCCGCCTTCATAATAATGGGTAAGACCTTGCTTAGCGGCAAACTCTCTTGAAACTAAGACTTGATTAGCAGAATCAATATCTTTAGGAGGCGTAAAGTGATCCATGACAAAAACTACTTTGTCCTTATCAAAAACTTTTTTAGCTCCCATACCTTCAAAGGATTTAATAGCTAGTGGGGCTGTAATATCGTTGGCAAGAACCAAGGACAGTTTACAACGCACTATTTGCCCAACTCCGGTAATTTCTTGCTCAGTATGTTTTTGCAAAATTTTTTGTGCCAATGTGTGCTTCATGATAAATTTCCTTAAACTGTAAAATTTCTATAGTTCCCAAAATTATAAATTTTATTATAATTTAAGAGCATTCACGTTCTTTTTTAGCCAAATGATTAAGCGCATTTACATAGGCTCGAGCAGAAGCAACGGTAATATCGGGATGAGCACCACGCCCAACAGCGCAAATATTGCTAGATGTATCGCAAATACGCACTGTTACTTCCCCTTGTGCATCAGTGCCGCCAGTAATTGAATTTACAGCATATTGCTGTAACTCAGGCTTTCTTTGAACAATAGAGCTAATGGTATTTAGCAAAGCATCCACCGGACCTGCTCCAAAGCCTGCCGCACTTTTTTGTACTCCATCAACTTCCATAACGACAGCTGCTGTTGGAGGAATATCTAAGGTGGAAGAAGAATTAATGCTAACATTTATAAGACGATAGCGATCAGGGATACGATATATTTCTTCTAAAACCAAAGCCACAAGGTCTTCATCGTAGACAGTTTTTTTCATATCTGCTAGATTTTTAACCGCTGTAAAAACCTGATTTACTTGTTCTTCGTCTAATGAATATCCAAGGCTTTCCAATTTAGCACTAACAGCATTGCGACCGGAATGTTTGCCTAATACTAAATCACTGGTTGTGCGCCCAACAGATTCCGGTGTCATAATTTCATAGGTTTCACGGTTTTTAAGCATTCCATCCTGATGTATACCGGATTCATGAGCAAAGGCATTGCCGCCAATAATGGCTTTATTGGGAGGAATGGGCAAGCCAATAGTCATGGATAACATGCGACATGCCGGATAAAGCTGTTCAGTAGTTATATTACATTCAAAACCAAAGTAATCCTTTCTCACTCTTAAGGCCATAGCCACTTCTTCTAAAGAAGCGTTTCCTGCTCGTTCGCCAATGCCGCAAAGAGTAACTTCAGCCTGACGTGCGCCAGCTTTTAAGGCCGAAAGGGTGCTGGCAACGCCAACTCCCAAATCATTGTGAGTATGTACACTGAAAATAGCTTGGTGGCTATTAGGAGTATTTTCAATAACATACCTAATTAATTCAGCGTATTCTTCAGGCATGGCATAGCCTACAGTATCAGGAAGATTAACTACCTTAGCTCCGGCTTTAATAACTGCTTCAGTGACTTTGCATAAAAAATCCTTATCAGAGCGAGAAGCATCTTCGCAGGAAAATTCCACATTTGAAGTATAAGAAGATGCATATTTAACGCTTTTAATCGCCATATCTAGGACTTCATCAGGACTTTTACGCAACTTATATTTCATATGTAAAGCTGATGTTGATAAAAAAGTATGAATACGTGGATCTTGAGCACTTTTGATAGCTTCCCAACAGCGATCTATATCTGATTGCATAGAACGACAAAGACCGGCTATTTGCGCATTACGAGTTTGAGCGGCAATGGCTTGAACCGCTTCAAAGTCTCCTTGGCTTGCGGCCGGAAATCCGGCTTCTATAATGTCTACGCCTACTATTTCTAATTGACGAGCAAGACGTAATTTTTCAGCTAAATTCATTGTTGCGCCCGGAGATTGTTCGCCATCTCGTAAGGTAGTATCAAAAAAGTAAATGCGATTACTCATTAGTATGTTTCCTCTTTAATTATAATGCTTAATATTGCTAAAAAATTAATTTAGCCTAAATTTAGCAACTCATTATTAATGATTTGCTTATTTCTAATCATTTTGCAATGATATTTCTTTTAATAGCTTACGGTTGCGATTTGGAAGAATAATAAATGTATAACAAAGTCCGGCAATAACATAAGCCACGGCAACGACAAATCCCAGAAGTTTCGGCTTAGAAACAATAAGCGCAAAAAGCAATAAAACCGTCACCATAGAACTAAAAGGATGCGCTCGCAAAAAGGCATACTCCTTAAATGAGTAATAACGCACCCTACTAACCATTAATATGCCAAGCATTAAGGTTAAAACAAGTGCAATTGGTGGCACAATACTATGCAGAGCACTGGGAATA
>CAYJDL010000180.1:0-1227 GCA_964368885.1 uncultured Desulfovibrionaceae bacterium
GCTGCTTCTTTTCAGACCTGACGGGGTTGGCGGTGCTTGCGCCGCTCAGCTTCGATTAACTAAATACCCAATTCTAAACTCTTAGTCAAGCTTATTTTTCGGTACTTTTTTCATTTCTATATCAGTATTGTTTTAAAATATTTATTCAGTTTTTTATATCATCACTTAAGCTGAGCGTAAGCTTTCCACTAAAACTGCTAATTGCTGTGATTGATCGGCAAGAGATGCAATAGCTCTAGAAGCTTCATTCATGGCCGTTACTGTATCTGCCGCAATATTAGAAACAGTAGTAATAGAGCCTACAATTTCATCAGACGTTGCCGATTGCTCTTCACTGGCAGTAGCAATGGCACGAATACCATCTGCACTTCTTTCAGCCATTTCCAATATAACTTGCAATGCATCACCACTATGAACTGCAAGATCTGTTGCCTCTTCAATACGCTTTACTGCCGTATCAACTTGTTGCACATTTAAATCTGTACTTTGTTGAATGGCATTAATAGCTTTTGCTACGTCCGACGTTGAAGAAATGGTTTTTTCAGCCAACTTACGCACTTCATCGGCAACAACTGCGAAACCTCTTCCGGCTTCACCAGCTCTTGCAGCTTCAATAGCAGCATTTAACGCAAGCAAATTTGTTTGGTCGGCAATATCAGAAATAACACCCATAACAGCAGTAATAGATTGAGCATGATCTGCTAATTCTTGCATATTGCTACGCAATTTTAAAGATTCACCCTTAACATGCGTCATGGAAAGTTGACACTTTTCAGTAATGTCTGCACCTTCAAGAGCTTTTGTTTTTGTATTATCGGCTAATTCAGCACTTGAACTGGAATTTCTTGCAACTTCAAGGACTGTACCATTCATTTCATCCATAGCAGAAGCAGTTTCTGCCATACGAGCAGACTGTTCTTCAGCTCCAGCAGTAGAAGCATCAATTTGCGCAGATAATTGTTCTGACGCTGAGGCAATATTATTTACAATACCTTCAAGCTTTTCCACAGCTCGTAATATATTCTGTCTTTTATCTTCTGCTTCTTCTGCTGCCTTTTCAGCTTTTTGTGAAGCTACAGCTGCCGCATCGGCGGCTTTTTCCGCATCTTTAGTTTTTTCTTCAGATTCAAAGACCATTTTTGCAAGATTTTGAATCATTGTTGTTAAAGCTTGAGCTAGTGTAGAAATTTCATCTTTTCGATTTAAAGCTGAAGTAATATGCATTTC
>CAYJDL010000180.1:1237-4220 GCA_964368885.1 uncultured Desulfovibrionaceae bacterium
CCTGCTCTCCTGTCAGCTTAAGAATACCACTAGCTACATAACTTGCAATATTAGCACTTTGAGAAACGGCAACAACAACTTTTTTTACTACAATAAAGATAGTCATTCCTACAAGCAAAACAATGAAAAATCCGGCAGTAGCAAGAACAATAGTAATTGTATTTGCAGCACCAAAAAAATCTTCTTCACTCGTTGAAATTGCAACAATCCATTTAGTAAATGGCAATTGTGCAAAATGAGCCACCTTATCCACACCATCCCATGAAAAACGTGCAACTCCAGTCTTTTCTGCAAGCAAAATACGGGCATAATCATATTTATTTTGATCTTCACCAACCAAATGCGGGTACATTTTGTCCATTAAAAGTATACCTTTTTGATCTATAACATAAATGTCAGTAGAAGGCATACCCTGCACAGTATTGATAGTGTGCGTTGCAATATCATCTAAATTTAGCACTAAGCAGACAACACCATCTATAGTAGATCCCGCCCCAATTCCGGTAATGGGTGATGTTACAAAAATGCTCATTTTACCAGTTTGGCGTGATTTTTGAGTATCTATACCATCTTTTCCGCTAAAAGCATCTCTTACACTGCCATAAGATCCTAAATCCATGCCAATTCTATCCGGATTAGAATGAGCAATAGATTTTCCATTTTTTCCTATAATAAGAGCTACAGCAATATTGGGATATTTTCTCACTATATTACCCAAATAATCATTCACTTGCTCTCTTAAATCTTTATACTCAGAGGTATTTTTTATTTCTTCTGAAGCATCTTTTGCAATTGTAACCAATTTTTCAAAATTTTTAGCTTCAGAAATAGTTTGCGCAAGATAAAGTGTATTATGCACAAGATTATCTACCTCGGAAGCTTGCTTTTTTGCAAGCTCTAGCATTTGCACATCTGTAACATTACTAAGCCCCTGAGTTGCTAAAGTTGAGGCAAGTACAGATAGTATCGCCATACCAATAAGTATTGGGATTATTGTTGCCAGTAAAATTTTCCCTAACAATTTAAACTTCATAACATCTCCTTATCATAGGTTTTTATAATTAAATTTATAATAATTTCGTTTTAGTGAACCATCTGTTACATAACCATTCTCTTATACTATATCGGATATTGATAATATATGTTTATATTTTTTCACTTAACAAAAGACACAACCATTAAAATATGTATTTTATCTTTGACATTGAAAACGTTTTGAAGGAGTGCACGAAGTTTGAACAAGGAAGGAAATAAGTTAAGGAAGCGCAGATTTTTCTTTTTTCTGAAGGAAACTTGTTAATAACTTTCATTTGACAGTTTGCCATAAAATTTCTCTTACCTCTTCAATCAATGATTGACCCAGTTTTTCCTTATATGCAATACAAAAAACTATATAGAAAAAAAGCCATAGACAATAGTCCATGGCTTAACTTTTTATGCAATTAAAACTTATACCAATTTTGCAAGCAATGTATCCTTAATGGAATCAATACTGCCTTCTCCATTAAGTTCAACATATTGCAAAGTGCCTTCCTTAGCTAAATTTTTATAAAAATAAGCTGCAGCCAAGGTTCCATCAACTGAATTATAATAAATGTCATGACGTTTATTAATAGCAGCTTCATCTTGGTCATCGCTACGAGAGCTAAGTTCACCGCTACAAACACGACAAACATCACCATTTGGCTTAATAGCATCAATAAAGATATTATTTGGATGGTTATTGTTGTTTTTGCACAAACGACGACCCATTATACGATTTTTAGCAATTTCACGAGGTAATAATATTTCAATAACATAATCAAGCTTCATATTTTCAGCTTGCAAAGCTTCCCAAAGTTTTTGAGCTTGAACCATATTACGAGGGAAGCCATCTAACAACCATCCGCCGCTGCCTTTTACTTTAAGAGTTTCCAAAATCATAGGGATTGTAATGTCATCTGGCACTAAATCTCCACGATCAATATATTCTTTAGCTTTTTTACCAAGTTCAGTACCGCCACCAATATGCTCACGAAAAATTGCACCAGATTCAATATGAGCAAGGTTATATTTCTCTTTAGCTATGTCGCCTTGTGTTCCCTTGCCACTACCATTTGGACCAAAAATAAGAATATTCACTTAAAATCTCCTAAAGTTAGTTTGTTATTAGCAAAATGTATATTTGTAAAATAACAATAAGCGTTATAAAATATACTTCCTAATGCAAATAAATTGCAACTCTGCCTTAACTGTTGGCAAGTTACGCATAATATTAGCTCTTGTCAATAATATCTTGCGATTAAATTCACATGCGAAAAACCCATGTGTTCTAGCCAGTCTAGAGGTTTTTTTTACTCACAAAAAATATTTCCTAGAAAAAAATCAGTATTGCCTCAACTAGAAATAGCTTTAGCAAATCCAGTAGCACTAGCACTTATAACCTTTTCATCAACACAAAAGGTCAATCTAAAATGACCGGGACAACCAAAGCCAGTTCCAGGAACGGCCAAGATTTTTTGCTCTAAAAGTTTTTGTACAAAGGCAACATCATCACCGCCAGGAGCCTTGGGGAAGAAGTAAAACGCACCTTGAGGAAGTTGAAATTCGTAGCCACTTTCGTTTAAAACTCTAGCCATTGCATCACGTCTGGATTTATAAATTGATACATCTACTGTAGAGCCAATGGCACTTGCCATAAGATGTTGACCAACTACAGGAGGATTTACATAGCCTAAAATGCGATTGCATAAGGTTAAGGCGTTCATAAGGGTTTCGCCTTCTTCTAAAGACGGGGAAATCAACACATAACCAAGTCTTTCACCGGGCAAGGATAGGTTTTTAGAAAATGACGATACAACTACAGCATATTTATATAAAGGTAATACAGATGGTACCTCTGCATCAAAAGCTAAGAAACGGTATGGCTCATCTGCTAAAAGCCAGATTGGTTGCCCAAACTTTTCAGAACAACGTGTTAGCACATCTATAACGCCTTGTAACT
>CAYJDL010000181.1:0-4214 GCA_964368885.1 uncultured Desulfovibrionaceae bacterium
CCCCCATCCCCTCAAAACGCTTTAAATGTTCCAAAGGAAAAGATTTTTTCTTTGGAAAAATTCTTATTAAAAGTTTTCCCCCAAAAACAATATTAGTGCTTTTCTAGTCCCAAACTATAGCAGCCCATTCACCTTCAGTAATTATTCTAGCATTATGCAATCCAGCGTCAGTGTAAGCTTGAATTACAGCGTCAGCTTGCATAACAAGAATGCCTGACAGAATAATACAAGCATTTTCTTTGCGTAAGGCAATTAATTGTGGTGCTAATTCTTTTAATGGTCCGGCAAGAATATTTGCTATTATAAGATCAAATTTGCGTCCTTGCACTTTTTCCACAGAACCAAGTAAAATATCAAATCCTTTTTGTTCTTGTGCATTATAGGGACCAATGCCATTAAGCACTTGATTTTCAAGAGCATTATCAATAGCAATGCTATCAGTATCAAGACCGACTCCGTAAAGGTCGAAGTGGCAGCATCCAAGTCCAAGGATGCCTGAACCTGTGCCAAGGTCTAAAAATTCCATTTTAGGTTGTAAACGCCCAGAATCAAGTAAATCTGAAATAACTCCAAGGCAAAGAGTTGTAGTGCTATGGTGTCCGGTACCAAAAGCTGATTTTGGTTCGATTATAATATTTTTTCGTCCACTTAGTGTATCATCATTAAGCCATGGCGGTAAGACTAAGAAACGCTCACCACAAAGTACAGGTGTAAAAAATTCACGCCAAGCTTGTGTCCAATCCTCATTTGGCACTTCAAAGATTTCAATATCAACAAAAGGAAGTACTTTGCGTATGGAGGTTTGTAAGTTTTCAATAAACTCACGGTTATCATAATGAATGCGAAAACGAGTCTCACCGCTTGGGAGACTTTGTTCTTCCCAGCCAAAAGAAATATGCAAGGCAAGCAAGCCACACATTACTTCTACTTGTTCTTCTTTAGCGATTATATCGCAACGTATTAATGTTTTCATAAAGTTAATTTATGATAGTTGATTTGAAAAGTCAATTTGCATCAAGCTTGAAAGATTTGAAGATAATAAAGAGTTGGTGACGATTTAAAGCACTGATTTAAATATATTTGATGATAAAAATACTTAATCAGTGCTTTGTAAAAAAGTATATAAAAAATTATGTACTCATTTCTGGTTTTTTCTCAAGTAAGTTTTGATGTCCTTGTACGATTACAGTAACTACTTCAGGTTTTGCAAGAGTAGAAGTATCACCAAGCTCTTCATAAGCTCCAGCAGCAATTTTTCTTAACATGCGTCTCATAATTTTGCCTGAACAAGTTTTTGGCATAGAAGTTACAAATTGAATCACTTCTGGTGTAGCCAAAGGACCAATGTCTTTACGTACAGTGTCACGCAATTCTTTGCGCAACTCTTCAGACCAAGGTACATCTTCATTTAAGCAAACATAAGCATAGATGCCTTCCCCCTTAAGTTCATGGGGCATTGGAACAACTGCCGCCTCAGCAACTTGTGAATGAGCAACAAGGGCAGATTCAATTTCAGATGTAGATAGGCGATGTCCTGAAACGTTAATGGAATCGTCAATACGTCCTAAAATCCAAAAATATCCTTCATCATCTATTCTTGCACCATCACCGGATTGGTAACCGTTAAAGCGTTCAAAGTAGGATTTGTATTTTTCAGGGTTTCCGTAAACACCCTTCATCATTCCCGGCCAAGGCTTGCGGACTACTAAGTGTCCACCTCTTCCTTCAATGCCTTCTTGGTCATCAGCATTAGCATCACCACTCATGACAGTAGCATCAATACCGGGCAGGGCAAATGTTGCAGAACCGGGCTTTAACTTGGTAACATATGGTAAAGCGGCAATCGTAGCACCACCTGTTTCAGTTTGCCACCAAGTATCAATTATTGGTAAATCGTCATGTCCAATAACTTTACGATACCACATCCATGCTTCAGGATTAATAGGTTCTCCAACAGAACCCAGAATTCGTAATGATGTTAAGTCATAACGCTCCGGCCATGCTTCACCGGTACGCATAAGAGAACGAATAACTGTAGGTGCAGTATAAAAAATATTTACTCTAAATTTCTCTACAATATTCCAGTAACGGTCAGGCTTTGGGTAATTTGGTACACTTTCATACATGATGGTAGTGGCACCAAGGGAAAGCGGTCCATAAACCATATAAGTGTGTCCGGTAATCCATCCACAATCTGCCGTGCACCAATATACATCATCATCACGCAAGTCAAAAACCCACTGCGTGGTATGGGCTGCATAAGTTAAATAACCTCCGGTTGAGTGCATTACACCGGTAGGTTTTCCTGTGCTTCCACTTGTGTGCAATAAAAACAAAGTGTCGTCAGCGTCCATTGATTCACAAGGAAAATCTGCATCCAAAGTAAAATCATCCAATAAGTCATGCCACCATATATCACGGTTGCGATGCATATAAACGTCTTGATTGGCTCGATTCACAACAACAACATGCGCTACTGAAGGGCATTTTTCAATAATAGGATCAAGATTTGCCTTAAGTGGTTTAATTTTACCGGCACGCACTGTGCCGTCTGCTGTGATTACTACCTTAGCCTTGCAGTCTTGAATACGCCCAAGTACACCACCTTCAGCATAACCGGAGAAAATAACCGTATGTATTGCACCGATACGAGCGCAAGCTAACATAGCAATTACAAGTTCCGGAATCATTGGCATATAAAGTGCTACTCTGTCACCTTTTCTAACTCTTAATGAACTTAAAGCATGTGCTATACGACATACTTCTGTATATAACATCTGATATGTGTAGCAACGTACTTCATGTTCACGTTCTCCTTGCCATATAAGAGCGGCCTTATTTCGTTTACCATTAATAAGGTGGCGATCAATGCAATTATAGGCAGCATTTAATTTGCCACCGGAAAACCACTTATAGATGTGTTCCGACTCATTGCTCTCAAGCACAGTATGCCATGGCTTAAACCAATGTAAGAGTTCCTTGGCACGGTCACCCCAAAACCCATTGGGATCATCCAGTGCCCTGCGACAAATAGCTTCGTAGTCTTCTTTGCTTCTAACCCATGCAGAATCCTTGCCATGCATAGGGGGAACATAACTGCGTCCCTCATTTGATAATGTGATAAAGCTATCTTGTGCCATGATAATTGTGTTCTCCTCTTTTACGATTTTTGAAAGGAAATAAAATTCCATTATGAATGTATACATTTGTTGTAATACTTAGTCAAGCTAGTAAATATTGATTGTTTTATCAATCAGTATTTATTGTAGTATAAAAGTCTTTAAATTTAAGAGTAATAGATGTTAAAATACATAATAACAATTTTTAAATTAAATGTAGAAAAATGTTTATTTACAAAAAATATAAAAAATGTAAATAAGGCATGAATAGAGATTAGATAGTGTCGTCAAATTGCGAATTTTTGTGATTTATTAAGGAAGATGAACGAGTTTTGAGAGAGTGTATACAGACATACATGACCGAAAAAGCATGTGAAATTTGACGACACTATCTAGTACCTTAATATAATTTTATGTACAGGAATATTATGAAAGAAGTAGTTGTATATATTGCAATGAGTTTAGATGGATACATTGCAGATAAAAATGGTAGCGTAAGTTGGCTTTTAGGCGATGACAGTGATGAAAATAACTTAGGTTCGTATCAAGAATTTATTAAAACTATAGATACTGTAGTTTTAGGATATAATACATATTATCAAATAGTAAGCGAACTATCCCCTACTAAATGGCCATATGCAGATAAGCAAAGTTATATTTTAACACATAATAAATTACACGACCTAGAAAATTTGATTTTCACTGATAGCAATGTAACAAAGCTTATATCGAAGCTAAAATTATCAGCGAAGAAAAATATTTGGATATGTGGCGGAGCGTCAGTTATAAATCAAATGATTGACCTAAAACTTGTTGACGAATATTGCATCTCGATCATTCCTACCATTTTAGGAGAAGGAGTACGTCTTTTTGATAAGCTAGAAAATTCAGTTAAGCTTAAACTAAAATGTACAAGGTCTTACAATGGTATTGTCGATTTAGTTTATGAAAATAGATAGCTAAACAAAAGGTAATAAATCTGTTTTGACGCAGTAGTTTACCCTTTTTCAACCGTCGGCACAAAACTTTGCGCCTTACGTCTTGCGTTTTATATCAATAAGTTATAGTGATTTTTTAGTTGTCAAAGTTTCTGGG
>CAYJDL010000182.1:0-4209 GCA_964368885.1 uncultured Desulfovibrionaceae bacterium
TTAATTTTTGGCACGATTTCGGATGGAAGACCAGCAGGCTGATTGCAAATGGTTGGTGCGCCACCAACGTTTACAATAAGCTTGGTGATTTGCTGCATGTAAATGTCTTCTTCTTTTTCCATGTAATAACCAGGAACAACTACAAAAACATAGTCACCAATGGAACGAATTTCTTTTCTTGGAACTTCTGCTGAAAAAGCACCGCCACTTCCTTCGGCAGATGACCATTTAATAGGTTTAAGATATTTTTTTAAATCAATCTTTTGTGGAGCGTTTTCGCCACGCTTATAAAGTGCATAAAACTCATTTACGCCACCCATGTCCATCATATGTCCTGACTCAGCAGGATGAGCAAAAGCAATGCGCATATTCAAATTTTCTGCTTTTTCCATAGCAGTGTTACCATCGGTATAAACTACCTCAAAATGTGAACTGGCAGGCGCAGCCATTGCAAGTGTTGCCATAAGACCAAGGGAAGCAAAAATCTGTTTCTTCATCTAAAACTCCGTTTTAGTAAGGTTGAGGTTTATAAAGTTGACAATCAACTAAGATTGTGACTTTCATTATCAATTGATAAACAAAAAAATTTATTCAACTATTTTATCGCCAGGAACTTCAATTTTATGCCCTTCACCTGCATCAAGTTCCATAGCGTATTTGCCTTCGGGTTTTTTCATGCTAATTTCGCTATTAGCATCAAGCGTTAAAGTGTTGACAACTTTACCGGATGCATCTTTTACATGTACCTTTACGCCTGAAGCTGATGAGCCATCGGAAAATCCACCTTGGCAAGTAATGGTACCATCACCATTATCAAAGCAGTCAAAGATGGGGCTATGAGCAAGAGCCATAGAGGGCAGAGCCAAGAGCATAGCCGCCGCTAAAACTAATAAACCTTTTTTCATTTCAATCCTCCGTTTATATTATTCAGACCATTGCAAAGATTGCATAAGTCTAAAGTCTTATTAAATAATCTTATTAATCCGCAGAGCTTTTAATTGGTTTTAAGACTTTTGACGGTTTAGCCTCTGGCGATGGAATAAAGCCAAGAGCAAGTACAACAGCAAAGCATATTCCATAAAATGTCCACATAGCCTCGGTTCCGCTTAATCCAAGCATTTTTCCGCCGGTAAAGACAAGTGTTGCCACAAAAAGACCAATAGTCATTTGAAATACTATGGAAAAAATCATCCATTTTGTGGAGCCTGTTTGACCTTTAACCATCATTGATGCCGGCAAACATGGAGGATATAAAGCCATAAAGAGCATAAGAGCTAAGGCATGAAGCGGAGTGAAACCAAATTTTTCAAAATTCTCACCCGGTTTGCCACCTTCAAATCCATATAAAGCACCAAGGGTAGCCGCACTATTTTCTTTAGCCGCAAGAGCTGATAATAAGGCAATATTCATACGCCAATCAAATCCGGCTCCGGCTGTCACAGGCTCCAAAAATCTTCCTGCTGCACCAAGATAGCTGTTTTCAAAGCGTTCCTGACGAATTTCACGGCGCAAAGTCTTTCTTCTGCTGTCCAAAGGGCGCAATGCCGAAGCTAATTTTTTGCCATCCTTACCCTTACGCAAGGAAATTGCCGCATATATTGGAGATTCCTTCAAAGCCTCTTCATTTACCTTAGTGGCATCTTCTTGAGTAAGACCACGCTTTTTTGCACGCAAAGCTTCTTGATAACGAATTAGCGGTAAAATATCATCCTTGGTAAATTTGCCCTTAAAGGATGTAGCGTTAACAGCTGCCATGAATTTATCTTCAATTTTTTGCTGTTCAGCTGCATAAAAAGCCAGACGTTCTTCGGAAAGACCAGGGTATGACACAAGCACAAAGACCACCGTGGACACAGCCACAACAATAGTCAATATTCTCTTGATAAATACCCAAATTCTTAAGAATGTTTCTTGCAAAACATTGCGTAGTATTGGCATATGGTAGGCAGGAAGCTCAATAATAAATGGTGCGGACGGTCTACCTTTGAGCACGGTTAAGTTCAACAGTTTTGCAACAATCAATGCCATAAGCAAGGTAATAGTGCCCATGAAAAACATTGTACTTCCGGCTGTTGCCGCAAAAAATCCACTTACCAAAAGAAGATATAAAGGCACTTTGGCAAGGCAATTCATCATGGGTACAACCAAGATAGTTGTAAAGCGTGCTCGTTCGTCGGGTATGGCTTTTGTAGCAACAACACCGGGAATTGCACAACCGCCAACATAAACACCACCAAGAATTAATGGTAAAGTTGATTGCCCATGTAATCCATAAGTGTGGAATACCTTATCAAGGATAAAGGCAATGCGTGCCATATAGCCACTACCCTCTAAGATATAAACAAAGGAAAACATGAGCAAAAATATTGGAATGTAATTTAATACCGCAGTCATGCTTTTTACAACCCACTCAACGAGCGAACGCAAAAGAGGATCTTCCAAAAAACCTTGATTTGGCAAAATAGAGCTTATAAAAGTCTCAAGGCTACCCCATACTGGCCAAACCTTGGCTGCTAAAATATTTCCATAAGTTACCGAAATGTGATAGAATGCAAAAAGCACAATAAATAAAAATATGGGACCCATTATACGATGGCAAACAAAGGAATCTATTTTTTCAGTAAGGGATTGCGGAGCAACTCCATCAACCTTTTCAATATGTAAAACTTCATCACTAATACTGCGTGCCATCTCGTGACGTGCCGCCGCAATAAATGCCTCAGAAGGTGTAGGTAAATTTGCTGCCGCTTGAGTTTTGTGCTCTTCAATAATGGAAGTTAGATTATTATTAGTACTTTTGGTCTTGCCAATATATTCAAGTACAGCTGTATCCTCTTCAAAAATCTTCAAGGCAAGCCAACGCTTAGGATAACTAACCTCTGCACTTACTTGATTAAGATTATCGGACAATGACTCAATATGCTGTTCAAGTTCACCATAATTTAAGGCAAATTTCTTAACTTCAGGTGTTTTTTGAGTATATTTACCCACAAGCTCCATCAATTGAGCCTTACCCTCGGACTTTGAATTAGTTGCCTGAATAGGCACAACAGGAATACCTAGTTTTTCTGAAAGTAAATCAACATCAATTTTCAAGCCGCGTCTTTTTGCCACATCCATCATATTTAGAGCTAAAATTACAGGGCGTTCCATCTCTAATAACTGCAAGACAAAATAAAGACCCTTACCCAAGGTAGAAGCATCAACAACTGCTATAACCACATCCGGTTGATCTTTTAATATAAATTCACGAGCGGCCTGCTCTTCAGGTGAGTAAGATGTAAAGGCATATGTTCCGGGCAAATCTACTACCGATATTTTTTGCCCATCAATTGTACAGGAACCTCCAAGCTTTTCCACTGTTACACCGGGATAATTTGCCACATATTGACGAGCTCCCGTAATTAAATTGAAAAGTGTCGATTTTCCGCAATTTGGCTGACCTGCAAGGGCAATTAACTTATTGGGCATCTTCGGACACCTCAACGTATTTTGCCTCAGAACGACGCAAAGCTACATGGTAACCGCCAATTCGTACTTGAATAGGATCAGTTAATGGCGCAGTGCGTACAAAATCTATTTTAGTTCCGGGACAAACGCCCATATCATAGAGCCTCTGACGCAAAGAACCCGTCACAGAAATTCCGGTCACTAATAGAACTCCCGGTTTTGAAATGTCGTTTAATGTCATACTGCACCTCTTATTTAAGGGAACGCTGATTTATTCTTTTTTTATTGGAAAAAACTTTCACAAAAATTTTTCTAATGAAAAATTATTTTGTTTTTTAACACATTCAAGCTTTGCAAAAAGTTGCTCTCTTTCAACGAAGCCATACTAGGCATTTTAAAAATGAATGTCAATATTATTTTCGTATCATAAAAAACATATTTCGAAAATAGTATCTAATAGATTATTTTTATAAATTATTTTTTTTTAAAAAATATATTTTAAGATTTGAAATCATATTTAACTAAGAAATTATTAAAGCAATTTTGATTTTAATTTTCAAATTTATTACCCTTTTAGTGGCAATATAATTTGAAAATTTTGATTTTAAAACTGTTGTATGATTCATTACGCAAGAGATTTGAAGAACAATAGTTGGAAAATAACTTGCCAAGCCATGAAAGAGTGTCTATATTATTCGTGAGGAAGCAGAAAAAAAGGAAGCTCGCAGTCTGCGTCAACAGAAAGCGAGCTGGCACGAT
>CAYJDL010000183.1:0-4147 GCA_964368885.1 uncultured Desulfovibrionaceae bacterium
CAAGGTGCTAAGCCATTATTTTTCCTTGATTATTTTGCTACGGGTCGTCTTGATATCGATCTAGCCGAGCAAGTTATCAAAGGCATTGCTGAAGGATGTAAGCAAGCTCAGTGTGCTTTGCTTGGTGGCGAAACTGCCGAAATGCCTAGTATGTATGCCGAAGGTGAATATGACTTAGCCGGTTTTAGTGTTGGCCTTGTCGATAATAGTAAAATCGTAGACGGTGGCAACATTCGCATCGGTCATAAAGTTATCGGTATCGCATCATCTGGACTGCATTCTAACGGATATTCTTTAGCTCGTAAAGTATTTGATAAAAGCGGTCTTAAAAAAGATGACATCTTCCCCGGCACTGAGCAAAGTTGCGCACAAGTTCTGCTTGCACCAACGGTAATTTATGTTGATATTATCAAACATCTTTTACGAGATACCCCTATTGCCGGCATGGCTCACATTACAGGCGGTGGATTTTATGATAACATTCCTCGTATCTTACCTCAACAAGTTGAAGTAAATATTAACTTTGGTTCGTGGGATATACCCCCTGTTTTCACTTGGCTTAAGGAAGAAGGCGAACTTTCATGGCCTGAAATGTTACAAATATTTAACTGTGGCATAGGTTATGTCCTTGTAGTGCCGGATGAAAGTGCCGAAGAAGTGTTACAACGGATAAAAGCTATGAATACAGGAGCTTGGATTATTGGCTCTATTGGTAAACGTAGCGATCCATCCAAGGAAGCGATTAATATTATTTTCGACAAATAAGTGAAAAACAATAGGTTTAAATGTTAGGAAATGCTGATTAATTATTTTCTCAATTATAAATAAAAACATTGCAAAAAAAAGTTAACCAACATTTCCTAAACATTATCTCTTTATTTATTGCGTAAATCCTGGAGGAAGTTGCCCTTTAGGGATTTTTTGTGTATGTGTATTTACATATGGTCGTAATGAAACAGGAATTAAATCAAGCCCTGCGCCTTTTGCGGCTTCAGCATAATTATTTTGCTTAAGCCTTAAAACATTTAAAGGTTGTACTGCAATAGCCGGAATCCGTACCGGACAATGGTGTTCACAAAAGCCGCAACCATAACACTTATTCTGATTAATTGTAGGTACAGGGACAGAGCTTGTAGCATGTGACTTTAATTCAACTGCCCCATAAGCGCAAACTTCTTGACATACTACACAACTTCTTTTTTCAGCCCATGCAAGACATAATTGCGGATACACAACAGCTGTGCCAATCTTGGCTTGTCTTTTGTCGGCTAAGGGCAAGTCTAAAATAGCCTGAGTTGGGCAAACCTGTCCGCATATATTACATTCCGGTTCACAAGGTCCCAAGCGAGAAATTAGCAGTGGACTAAAAACTCCTTCAAAGCCTGTAATAAGCCCTGCAGGCTGTAGACCATTTGTAGGACATGCCTTCATACAAAGGCCACAGCGCAAACATCGAGCTAAAAAATCAGTTTCCGGTAAAGCTCCCGGTGGTCGAATGCAACCTAATTGATTTAGAGTTGCTTTGGCAAGACTTGGCACAAATGATGATGCATTCAGATGCGCTAAACCGGCCAGCGCACCTCCTGTAACAGCAGCATATAAAAAAGTACGCCTTGAAGGTAATATTTTACTTTTTATAGAAAGCAAGTTATTATCTTGATTAATATTTGTAAAGGAAAAACTCACCCCTTGTACCGGACATACTTTAACACAAGTTTGGCAGGTAATACATTCCGCATGTAATGCCGTCTTACCATCCTCTAAAATTGCACCTGTTGGACAGGATTTTACACAACTTTGACATTGTACACATTTGTGAACACGCCTACGCCATATAGGACGCCATGATAAAACACCTAAAATTGCACCGGCAGGACAAATATAACGACACCAAAAACGTGGACGAAATCTTTCTAAAAGAAAAAGTAAAAGAAAAAAAATTCCCACAAAATATACACTATGAAACACTCGCAAATCTATTTGGGTATATTCAAAAAGTTTGAGCTCTTGACTTTCCGCTATAGGTCTTAAAAAAGCTAAGCTTTTATTACTTATTAACAATAATAAAGGATGGATTAATAAAGAGTAAAAGCGGGTAATTAAGGCTATAGGTGAACCCCAAAAAATCTGATTCACACCAAAAAAAGCGGCTGTTGTTAATAATGCTAAGAATATATATTTGAAATGTTTACTTTTTATAAAGTAAACATTGAATTGAACTTCCGTTTTGTTTTTATTGGTAACAAGTTTATTTGCCAAGTCAAGGCTTGTTCCCATAGGACAAATATATCCGCAAAAAAGTCTTCCAAATATAATAGCTAAGCATAAAATTCCTATCCCAATAAATAATGAAGGTAACCAGCTTTTTGTTAAAATAGGCATCAAACTTACAACAAGTGGGTCAAGGCGTAAGAATAAATCTGTAAAAGATTTTAATTGCTCAAGGGGAAAAGTTGCCTGCCAAAGTAAATATAAAAACAACACTAAAAAGATAGTTTGAATTGTAAAACGTATTTTCATAACATCCTTTTAAAAGCTTTTTGAATGCACCTTCAAAAAATCAAATCAAAGTTTTTTTACATCTTTCAATATTTTTTGTGCTTCTTTTGATCCATATTTAGCAGCTAGCTCAAGCCAAATCATAGCTTGAGGCACATCTTTAGTAGTTCCATACCCGTGCAAGTATGTATATCCAAGGTTGTGAAGAGCATCGGGGTCATTTTGTTCAGCGGCTTTTTTCCACCATTCAAGTGCCTTAGATGTATCTTGTTCAACACCATCGCCAAGTAAATAGTTTTGAGCAGTTGCATTTTGGGCTTTAATATGATCTTGGATAGCAGCTTTTTCAAAAAACACTGCGGCCATTTTGGAATCTTTTTGCATACCCATACCTTCATCGTAGCAACGTCCTAGCATATATTGAGCCTCAGCGTTATTTTGCTGTGCGGATTTTTCCCATAAATCAATGGATTTTTTTATATCATGCTTAACGTTTTTACCAAAAGCATAGGCAAAACCAAGTTTATATTGTGCATCAGAATGACCTTGCGCCGCTGCTTTTCCCCACAAAGTAAGAGCTAATTTAATATTTCTGCCAACATGCTTGCCCTCCATATAGGCATCACCAAGCAAATATTGAGCTTCTGAGTGCTCTTGTTCAGCGGCTTTTTTCCACCAAGTAATGGCGTTTGATATGTTGCGAGACAGGCCATTTCCTTCAAAATAAGCCGTACCAAGTAGCTCTTGGGCAGAAGCATTATTTAGTTTTGCAGACTTTTGGATCCAAGAAATAGCTTTTTTAAAATCACGTTCTACTTCGACACCATAATAATAGTAAAGCCCTAAATAAAATTGCGCATCACTTTGACCTTTTTTGGCGGCTTCTTCCCACCATAAGATAGCTTTTTTTATATCCTTGTTTACGCCTAGTCCCTCACTTAAATTATATGCAAGATTAAATTGAGCATCAATATGTCCTTGTTCTGCGGCTTTTGTCCACAAATTTACTGCTTGTGCATGATTATTTTTTTCAGTGGCGGCTTGACCTTGCTCAAAAAGATCAGCACTTGTAGCAGCATAAATTGAAGGAATACATATGTAAACAGAAGTAATAATTAATAAAGCTATAAAACTCATTTTATACATCATGCATATGTAACTTCGAGTATTGTTTTGTAAAGCTAGAGTTTTATAGTGTTTACGGACATTTAACTCTTCTCTAATCATGGTTAAAATCCCCTTGTAAAAAAAATTAAGGCTTTGCATATCTCAAGTAATTCAAATCTTTTGAATTGCCATGTTTCCTTATATCAAAGTTTATACTGTCAATTTATATTGTCAAGAATGTAGTGGCAAAAGATAAATATTTTTGATAGCGTTTACTTAAGATTCATCAGGCAAAAGCAAAGATATGCGCATTTCTAAAATTTAAATATAAAATAAACCAAAAATCAGTATGCAGAACATTTTTTTTATTACAATAACCAACTGAAATAAAATAGTTAAAAAATTATTTTAAAAAAAGTTAAAAAAAGTGTTGACGAGTAGGTTGTTTTTGCGTAGAAGTATTTTCACGGCACACGTTGCTGGCTAAGCGTCCCCATCGTCTAGCTGGCCCAGGACATCGCCCTTTCACGGCGACGACAGG
>CAYJDL010000184.1:0-4139 GCA_964368885.1 uncultured Desulfovibrionaceae bacterium
AATCCTGCACCCTTAAGAACGGCACGCAAATCGCCGTCTACAGAAAGAAGTGCACGGGAAATGCCATGACGTACAGCCAAAGCTTGACCAGAAACTCCACCGCCACGGACATTTACTTTAACGTCGATTTTGTCAAAATTCTTGGTTAATTCCAAGGGTTGACGAATAATCATTTGTAAAGTTTTACGGGGGAAATATTCACTATAAGGGCGACCATTAATGGTAATATTACCGTTGCCAGCATATAAACGGGTCCGAGCCGTTGCTGTTTTGCGCCTTCCGGTGCCATAATCAAAATTCTGTGACATAAATTACTCTCCTCGCCCCTTAAAACTGCATTGGCAGGGGTTTGGGTTTTTGGGCTGTGTGGGGATGTTCACTACCAGCATACACTTTAAGTTTTTTTAGCATGGCCCGACCTAAACGGTTTTTGGGCAGCATGCCTTTTACAGCGTTCATAATGGCAAGCTCAGGTTTTTTTACGAGTACATCCTTAAGCACAGTTGTCTTAAGTCCGCCTACATAACCAGAATAGCGATAGTATTTTTTATCGTTCATTTTGTTGCCAGTCACGCGAATTTTTTCACAGTTTATCACAACAATGAAATCGCCGTTGTCCATATGTGGGGCAAATTCCGGCTTGTGTTTGCCACGTAGACGATGGGCAAGTTGGGTTGCCAAACGCCCAAGAATTATATCCTCAGCATCTACAAAATACCATTCACGGTCAATGTCGGCTGGGGTGGGGCTAAATGTCTTCATGGGAATAACTCCTCAGCAATGTCGAAAAAATAAGCAAATGATCAATAAAAGCAATGATGTCAAAAAAATTTAACGGGTATTTGGTGTGACATGCGCCTTTTCATGAACCACTAAGCCGAGGAACAGTACACAATGTTTGTCCTTCTGCCAAGTCTTTTTTTGCAAGATTTTAATTTTTTTTTAAAGATTTTTTGTAGGGAATCAAAGTGAAACACTTTTTATTGAGGATACATGTTTAATGCTATCATAAACAGCACTAATGATTTAAAACACTATTTTCGCAAAATGTCAAGAAAAATATAAAAAAAATAATATGCTTTAAAATGAATTCTGTTTATGAAAATATTTTTAAAAAAAATTAATCATTAAAGTATGATATATTAATTATTGTGACAAGGATATTGTCATTGCCAAAAATGTGTTTATAATGTACAATTCAAAGGTTTGTAAGAATTAATGTGTTTTTTCTGTCAATTTTGACAATTTTGTATATTAGGAGTTTTCATGTTCGGTTATATTTTTAAGAAAATTTTTGGATCAAAAAACGATCGTTATTTAAAGCAACAAATGCTTACTGTTCGAGCAGTTAATGAGCTTGAAGAAGAAATGAAATCACTTAGCGATGATGATATTTTAGAGCGAATTTCCCTTTTTAAAAAAGAAATCCAAGAGGAAGGTAAGAGCCTTGATGATATATTAATTCCAGTTTTTGCCTTGGTAAGAGAAGCCTCAAGGCGTGTGCTTGGGATGCGCCATTATGATGTGCAAATACTTGGCGGAATTGTTTTGCACAAGGGTAAAATTTCTGAAATGAAAACAGGTGAAGGTAAAACCCTTGTTGCTACCTTACCTGTTGTTTTAAATGCTCTTTCCGGTAAGGGCGTTCATGTTATAACAGTTAACGACTATCTTGCAAAGCGTGATGCTGCTTGGATGGGGCAGCTTTACAATGCTCTTGGCTTAAGCGTTGGTGTTATTGTGCATGGGCTTGACGATGCTCAGCGCAAAGAAGCTTATAGTGCCGACATTACCTATGGTACAAATAATGAGTTTGGTTTTGACTATTTACGTGATAATATGAAATTTTATTTGGAGCAATTGGTACAAAGAAAGCATAATTTTGCCATTGTGGACGAAGTTGACTCCATTTTAATTGATGAAGCCCGTACACCCTTAATTATTTCGGGAGCTTCAGAGGATGCTGTGGGTCAATATCGCATTATGGATGAAATAGTGCGCAAGCTTAAGGATCAAGTTCACTATACAATTGATGAAAAAGCACGTTCAGCCATGCTTACGGAAGAAGGTGTAGCTTATTGCGAAGAGCTTTTAAAGGTAGACAATCTTTTTGATCCGGCAAATATTAGTGCTCAGCATCATATATTGCAGGCACTTAAGGCTCATACTGTTTTCCGCAAGGATATTGAGTATATAGTACAAGATGATCAAGTTGTAATTGTTGATGAATTTACCGGACGCTTAATGCCGGGGCGGCGTTTTTCCGATGGTCAACATCAGGCTCTTGAAGCAAAAGAAGGTGTGACAATTGCTGCTGAAAACCAAACTTTAGCTTCCATTACCTTCCAAAATTATTTTCGCCTTTATGAAAAACTTAGCGGCATGACAGGAACTGCCGATACGGAAGCTGTTGAATTTCAAGAAATTTACGGTTTAGAAGTTATTAGCATTCCACCAAATATGCCCATGGTGCGCAAAGATTATTCTGACCTTATTTATAGAACAAGGCAGGAAAAATTTAATGCCATTGTGGATTCCATTGCTGAATTGCATAAAATTGGTCAACCTGTGCTAGTTGGTACTATTTCCATTGAAAATTCAGAGCTTATCTCTCAATTTCTGAAAAAGCGTAATGTTCCGCACAATGTTCTTAATGCTAAGCATCATGAAAAAGAAGCTGAAATTATTGCTCAAGCTGGTCAAGTTGGTAAAGTGACCATTGCCACAAATATGGCAGGTCGTGGTACAGATATTGTGCTTGGTGAAAATGTTAAAGAACTAGGCGGTTTACATATTCTTGGTACAGAACGCCATGAAAGCAGACGTATTGACAATCAGCTGCGAGGTCGTTCAGGTCGTCAAGGTGATCCCGGTTCTTCACGTTTTTATCTATCCTTAGAAGATGATTTAATGCGTTTATTTGGTTCTGAGCGTATTTCAGGGATTATGCAAAAATTAGGGCTGGAAGAAGGCGAATCCATAGAAAATGCCATGGTTACTCGTGCGGTAGAAGGTGCTCAAAAGCGTGTTGAAGGTCATCACTTTGAAATGCGTAAAACATTATTGGATTATGATAATGTTATGAGTCAGCAAAGAGAGGTTATTTATTCTTTGCGTCGTGAGCTAATTGAATCTAAGGAGTTTGAAGTAATTATTGATGAATTTTGCGACGATATTTTAGAGCAACTATATGCCGAAGTAGAGCAAGGTTCAACAAAAGATGGTGTAAGTGCTGAAGACGAAGAATTTTTGCGCTCACGTTTGCGTGAAATTTTTTCCATGGATCGCTTGCTTGCAGATGATGCACCCTTACCAAATAGGGAAGAAGCAAAAGATTTAGTAAAACAAATTCTTGCCCAATTACAAAGTGATGCACCTGAAATATATCAAGATATTATACGTTATTTCTTATTGGAAGAATTGGATAAATGCTGGAAAGAGCACTTGCGTAATATGGATGCTTTGCGTGATGGTATTGGCTTGCGTGGATATGGGCAAAAAGATCCTAAACTTGAGTATAAAAAAGAAGGCTTTGAACTATTTCAGGATATGATTTTCCGCATTAGGGAAAATGTCTTTAAGTCTTTGACTAGGGTGCGTATTCAAGTTGAAGAGCCTGAAGAATTATTACAAGAAGAGTTACGCCATAAAGAGGATATTGCTATGCCTACTAATCAGAATGCCTCAGCTACGCAAAATAAAAATGCTGCTAAGGTTGGTCGTAACAGTGCTTGCCCTTGCGGTAGTGGTCGTAAATATAAAAAATGCTGCGGATCATAGTTTTTTAGGAGATTCTACTTTTTTTCTTGGGTTGTTTTTTGTTTACCCTAGAAGTTTCAATATTACACACTTTATGTTTAGTCCGAATTCATAAGGGTTATAAAATTCGTGTTACAATTTTTCCCCGAGGTTAAACTTGGGGAATTTTTGTTTCTAGTTTCATCCACAACCTGTCCTATGTTGCTATTACTAAGCATATTTTTATAAATATTTGATAAGTAATATTTTTTCAACTATTTAAATATTTATGAAATGTGGCTATTGCTTTAACTTAGCCACGTGATTTCGATTGTTAGAGTATTCGCTCATGAATGAAGTTTTTAAAGACATGGACTGCCACGTCGAGTCGTGCAAAATCA
>CAYJDL010000185.1:0-706 GCA_964368885.1 uncultured Desulfovibrionaceae bacterium
TTGGTTTTGGCTGTCGGGCATGATGCCAAGAGGATGCTTGGACGTACTCCTGGTAATATTTCTGCTATCAGACCTATGAAGGATGGGGTAATTGCAGATTTTGAAATCACGGAGGCGATGTTACGTCATTTTATTAGCAAAGCGCATAACTCTCGGCACTTGGTGCGACCTAGGATTATTATATGCGTTCCAACCGGAATTACTCAAGTTGAAAAACGTGCTGTAAAAGAGTCAGCTCAATCTGCCGGAGCAAGAGAAGTGTATCTTATTGAAGAGCCAATGGCAGCTGCTATTGGTGCTAACTTGCCTATTCAAGAACCAACTTCCAATATGGTAGTTGACATTGGAGGCGGAACGACTGAGGTTGCTATTATCTCTCTTTCGGGTATTGTTTATTCTCGCTCGGTGAGAGTTGGTGGTGATAAAATGGATGAGTCAATTATGACTCATGTACGTCGCAAGTATAGCATGCTAATTGGTGAATCCTCCGCTGAGGATATAAAGGTTAAAATAGCCTCTGCCTATCCAATGGATCCTGAACAGCAAATTGAAGTTAAGGGGCGTGATCTTGTCACCGGTATTCCGCAAAATATAATTATTACTTCAGAAGAAGTGCGTAAGGCTATTGCTGAACAAGTTGAAGGTATTGTGCAGGCTGTGCGTATGGCATTAGAGCAGACTCCACCTGAGCTTGCGGCAGATATAG
>CAYJDL010000185.1:716-4125 GCA_964368885.1 uncultured Desulfovibrionaceae bacterium
GTTAACCGGCGGCGGAGCTCTTTTGCATGGGCTTGCCCAGCTGTTACGTGAAGAAACATCTTTGCCGATTACTGTTGTGGACGACCCTCTTTCAACTGTTGTTATGGGAACCGGAAAAGCCTTAGACAGCTTACACATTTTGAAGGAAGTGTGCATAGACTAATTTTTGGCATAAGCTAGGGTTGAACTATTAAAATTTACTCAAAATATGAACACTTATAAAGGGTGCAAGGAAGCTATTTAATTTTTAGCTAAAATTTTTATGATAAATTGGTAGCGTAGTAAAAATAGTCGATACTGATATATAGTGTTTTACTTTATGTAGGATTATTGTGACACCAAGACGATACATTATATTCTCCATTATCATACTTTTTTTATTTCTAGGAATGTATACTTGGAATCAGCGTACTGGTATTTTAGATAAAGTGGCTACTTTTATCGGTCTTGAGCTGGTGGGTAGTATTTTAAAACCTATGCTCTATGTACACAGTACTTACTCTGACATTTGGGAAAACTATGTAAATCTTGTTGGCGTTCGAGAAGAAAACGCACGCCTTAAGGCTGATTTATTATCCATTAGATCTCAATTGATTGCAGCTGGTGAAAATAAAGCTGAGGTAAAACGTTTACGTGCTTTGCTTTCCTTGCCAGTTGATAGAAGTTGGCAACCTCTTGGAGCTAGAATTTTAGCTGGTCGTATGGGACCTAATTCTGTTCTTGAAACAGTAATACTTAGTCGAGGATATGTGACAGGCAGTACGCCTGGAACTCCAATTATGACTAACCTTGGGCTTGTAGGTAGAGTGCTTCGAGCCTCTCCCCATAATTCAACAGCTCTTTTGTTAACTGATCCTGGGTCACGTATTGCCGTGCTTAGCCAAAAAACACGAACAGCTGGCATTCTTACTGGACGTGGTGGGCGCAAACCCTTGGAAATGCGCTTTGTTGAACATGACTCATTGCTTGAGGAAGGGGAAATTTTGGTTACTTCCGGTCTTGATGGGGTGTACCCTAAAGGACTTTCTGTGGCTAGGGTAACTAAAATATCTATGTACGGATATTCACCATTTAAAACTGTACATGCTGAACCCTTGGTGGATCCTGCGCACTTAGAAGAAGTTTTACTCTTGGAACCTACTGGGCTTGACCCTTTACCTGAATTACCAGCTGATGACTTTGTAGGACCTCCAACACCCGAACAAATGGAGTTAATTCTCGAAAAAGCTGCTGAAAAAGCTGCTATTGAAGCAAAAGAATTTGAAGATTCGGTCGCTTCTATGGGTCCTCCACTTCCGGGATCTACTGACCCACCTAATCAGCGTAAAACTAGTATTGACGATTAAAACAATGTTTTTATATAGGTTTTAGCATGAATTTTGCGGCATTGCTTTGGTGGATATGTTTTTTTATTATTGCTATTATTACTCAATCGTTAATAGTGGGACTTGACGCTTTAGTCATTGGTCTAGTAATTGCTTTACAAGAACGTCGCTATAAAGATTTGCTTTGGATTTTACCAATGTTTATTATTTTGCAAGAAGGTATCGGTTCTCGAGACTTTGGAGGAATGATTCTTTGGTATGCTATGATAATAATAGTTTTTATTATTGGGCGTTGGTTATTTGAGGTGCAAAATGTACTTTTTGTGCTTCTTATGGCTATTTGTCTTGGCTGTTTGAATTTTTTGTTGGTTTATATATTGGCGCCTTTGCAAGATCTCGTAGTGGATATACAATTTTTAACCCGTGAGAGCATCTACCAAGCTGTTTTTGTGCCTTTTGCTTGGTGGATTGCTAGTATAACTCGCCGTTGGACGTATAACCATGCTGAAGCATTATAATTTTCCTTCACAAAAAGAAAGTAAGCTAAAAAGCTGGCTAAGGATTCCGGGTGAGCCTGATGAATATCAACCGCCTAAGCTTGGAGTATTTTTACTGCAAAGCCTTGTAGGCTTGTTGTTTTTAGTTTTTGTAGTCCGTTTTTGGTACTTACAAGTTCACAAGGGTGAAGCTTATGCTAATCAAGCTCAGCTTAATCGTATGCGAGAAGAACGTATTCCGGCATCCAGAGGGTTGATATTGGATAGCGACGGGCAAGTCTTGGCTGATAATATTTTAGCATATGGTATTAATATTATAAGAGAAGATTGCCAAGATATTTCTGCTACTTTAGCGCAGGTCAGTGCTTGGACAGGTATTGAGCATTCCGAGCTTCGAGCAAAATATCTTAAAGATATTCGTAAAGTACAATCGTTTGAGCCCATGCTATTGGTTTCAGACTTAGATATTAATTTAGTCACGAAAATTGAAGCTAAGCTTTTGCAGTGGCCGGGTCTTGAAATAGTTACGCATGCTAAACGATCTTATCCGCAGCGGGATATTTATGCACATATTCTAGGCTATGTTGCTGAAGCCAATGAACGTGAAATGAATAAAAATCCACATTTAAATATGGGTGACCTTGTGGGCAAGCAAGGTCTTGAATTGGTTTTAGAAGATACTTTACGAGGTATTAAGGGTTTATATCAACGAGAAGTTGATGTTCATGGTCGGTCATTAAGCAAAAATCTAATTCGAGAACCACGAGGCGGCAATATTGTACGTCTAACAATTGATACCGATTTACAAAAAGCGGCATGGAATGCTCTTGAAGGTAAAACTGGAAGTGTCATAGTTATGGATCCCGACACCGGAAAACTAGCGGCACTTGTTACTTATCCTGCCTACGATAATAATTTATTTACAGAAGGTATTTCTCATAAAGATTGGAATGCGCTTCGTGAAAACCCTCGCTTTCCTCTTCAAAATCGTGTTCTTCAAAGTGTATACCCACCTGCTTCTGTTTGGAAACTTGTCATGACAGGACTGTTTTTGCAAGAAGGCATTAAACCATATGAAACCGTAAGCTGTGGCGGTGGTTTAAAGGTAGGTAATAGATTTTTTCGCTGTTGGCATTCCGGTCATGGTGCTATGAATATGACCTCAGCCTTAGTAAATTCTTGTGATGTTTACTACTATAGTATGGCCTTACGTCTTGGTATTGACAAAATTGAAAAATATACAAAGGCCAGTGGTTTTGGTAACTTTACCGGTATTCCCTTACCTCATGAAAAAACAGGCTTGGTGCCCTCAAAAGAATGGAAAAAGAAACGCTTTGGCACATCTTGGGTGCCAGGTGAAACTGTTAATACTTCTATCGGGCAAGGTTATACCTTAGTTACCCCGCTTCAAGTAGCAGTTTATGTTTCTGCCTTGCTAAATGGTGGAAAACTATTACAGCCACAAGTAGTAGATGAAGGCGAACCAATTGTACGTGGTCTTATTCCGGCAACAGCCAAGCAACGTGACTTTATAGTTCAAGCTATGCGCAGAACAGCTGAAGTTGGAACTGCTCGAGTGATTAATCG
>CAYJDL010000186.1:0-4086 GCA_964368885.1 uncultured Desulfovibrionaceae bacterium
ATCTAATGGATTCCGGTGTTACTTCGACAATTTCGTCTTCTCGAACAAAATGTAGGGCGAACTCTAGCGTCATGGGCCGTACTGGCGTGAGAATAACATGCTCGTCTTTGCCGGAAGCACGCATATTAGTGAGTTTCTTTTCTTTACAAGGGTTTACGTCTATATCGTTATCTCTGTTATGTTCACCTATGATCATGCCTTCATAAACAGGCACGCCGGAAGGGGTAAAGAGAATACCTCTTGGCTCTAGATTAAAAAGAGCATAAGGGACTGAATTTCCAGCTCTGTCGCTTACAATGGAGCCGCTAAATCGTGTTGGGAAATCGCCTCGCCATTGTTCATATCCGGCTAATAGGGAATTCATGATTCCGGTACCTCTGGTGTCGGTGAGAAATTCATCACGATAACCAATAAGCCCTCTAGATGGAATGCTAAATTCCATACGCACTCGTCCTGTACCGCCACTTTTATCGTTAATACAGTTGAGCATACGTCCTTTGCGTTGGGCTAATTTTTCTGTAACCACTCCCATAAATGTCTCATCACAGTCTATGTACAGGTGCTCAACAGGTTCAAGGGTTTTGCCGTCGGCAGATTTTTTTAAAATTACTTCTGGTCGGCTAACAGAAAGTTCAAAACCTTCACGGCGCATTTGTTCTATTAAAATAGCCATTTGAAATTCACCCCGACCTTTGACTAAAAAAGCATCCCTATCAGTTGTCTCCTCAACTCTAACAGCAACATTGCGCAAAGCTTCCTTGGTAAGGCGCTCCCAAATTACACGAGATTGCACAAGCTTGCCTTCTCGTCCGGCTAAAGGGGAGGTGTTTATACCAAAACGCATGGCAACTGTTGGCTCATCAACTCTAATGCGGGGTAGGGTGCGTGGATTTTCCTTGGTGCAGATTGTATCACCGATGGTAACGTTCTCAATTCCAGCAAGGACAACAATGTCACCCGGAACAGCGCTTTCTACCTCAGTTAAGCGTAAACCCTGATAAACTTGAAGTTTACTGACTCTTAAAGCTTGACTATGCCCATCATCGCCCATGCAAAGCAAATTATCTTTGGCATTAATGCTTCCGTGAATAATGCGTCCAACTGCTAATCGTCCAAGATATTCTGAATAGTCAAGGTCTGCAACAAGCATTTGAAATGGTTCGTTTTCATCATGCTTTGGTCCGGGGATATGACTAAGAATAGCTTCAAAAAGTGGAGCTAAATTGACTTGTTCATCGTCTAAATTATTCATGGCTACGCCGTCACGACCTATGGCGTAAAGAACTGGAAATTCAAGTTGTTGTTCATTGGCATCAAGGTCGATAAAGAGGTCATAAACTTCATTTAAAACTTCTTGGGGGCGAGCATCTTTACGATCGATTTTATTCACAACGACAAGCACCGGAAGACCTGCCTCGAGGGTTTTGCGTAGTACAAAGCGAGTTTGTGGTAGTGGTCCTTCTGAGGCATCAACAAGTAAAATTGCACCGCTTGCCATAGATAGGGCACGTTCTACTTCACCACCAAAATCGGCGTGACCAGGTGTGTCAATAATATTAATTTTTACATCATTCCAAAAAACGGCGCAGTTTTTAGCTGCAATGGTGATACCTCGTTCACGTTCAAGGTCCATACTATCCATTATACGTTCAGCAACTTGTTGGTCAGCACGAAAAACGCCACTTTGTCTGAAAAGTGCATCCACAAGGGTGGTCTTACCATGGTCAACGTGGGCAATGATGGCTACATTGCGAAGAAAATTATTATTTTGCATAAGCTCTTTTTTTAAGGATTGTTTGATTACAATATGTTAAAATGTTTCAGTGTAGAAGTTGCTTAGCTGTGAAGTTTTGGAGCAAGCTCACGAATTAAAGCAGTTAATTTGCCTTCCGTTAAAGTTGCAACTTGAATAATTTGCTCTAAAGGCACTTCTTCCATGCAATCGGGTAAATTTTTATTGCATAAGCAGGCAAGCCCAAGAACACGCATTTTTAAATGGCGAGCGGCTATAATTTCTAAAACGGTGGACATTCCTACTGCATCTGCGCCAATATGGCGTAAGAAACGTGTTTCAGCCGGAGTTTCTAATTGAGGACCCAACACACCTGCATAAACACCTCGTTCTAAGCGTATATTTAATTTATTGGCTACGTTAAGGCATTTTGTTTGATATTCTAGATCATAACTTCGGCTCATATCCGGAAAACGCTCACCCCATTGTGGAAAATTTTCTCCCATTAATGGTGTTTGTCCTGTAAGATTGATATGATCTGTAATAAGCATTAAGTCACCAATGTCAAATTGAGGGTTGACAGCTCCCGTAGCAGAACACATAATTAGTGATGTTGCCCCAAGACCTGCCATAGTCCGAATACCCATGCAAACTTGTGCTGGGCTATAACCTTCGTAAAGGTGGCAACGCCCTTGTTGTACAATGACCTCAACATTTTGACCTTGATTATTACATAATGTACCAAGCGTAAACTGTCCTACGTGAGAGGGGACAGTGCTTGTAGGAAAATGTGGTAAAAGAGTATAATCAATATTGATTGTATTTTGTAAAACTTGAGCAAGTCCTCCAAGACCGGTTCCTAAAACTATGGCTATTTGAGGTGTGCGATTTTCGATTTTTTGTCGGATTACCTCTATAACTTCTTGCACCTGTAGATAGTTTTGCTCATTGTTTAGCGTTGTTTTGGACATATAGCTACCTGCCTTTTAGTCGTAAATGCAAGGACTGTATATACTGCTAGGCTCTTAGACACAAGTTATTTTATGGTGAAAACGCCAATTAACTATTTGCCACTGATTAAATTTTTTTAGGAAGTATTGATTTATTCTTTTTTTTCCAAAACCCTTTTTCCAAAAAAATTCAGTTGATAACCTATCACAAAAATCTTCACCAAGAAAAAAAGAATAAATCAGCGTTTCCTACATTTTTAATCTTTAGAAAAGAAGCTTTGTGCCGATAGACATTAGTGAAGGGAGTCTTGAAGAAGCACTAATTAAATTATTTCTATAGGGGAAATGGTAACTTATATCGAAATCTAAAATTTTTTCCCCAAAAAAAAGATTTCATCAGTGTTTTCTTAAAAAAATTATTGTATAGAATTTGTAGATTAGAAGTGTGAAAAGAGGATATGTTTTAGTATAAAACATTTATTGTAAAATATCATCGATTTAGTAAAAATTGTCTGAGAATGGTAGGTAACAGATGCGTTTACTCTATTTCAGAGATGGTGTTTTGGGTGATTGGTTTTTATTAAGTATGTCAAGTTTTTAAGGCGTTGAATTGTAAACTTGTTTGACGCATAGAAAGTTATTGTCGGTTTTGACATTTGAAAAAAATGTGTTTATGCTCTTTTTTGAGTTTTTACAGCCTTTATGAAGAATTTAAAAATCCAGCTTTAAGTTACATTTTAAGTTGAATAAAGGCTACTTTTTGAAAAGGAAGATAGTATGGATTTAGCAACACTGGGTGGAATGCTCTGTGGTTTTGGACTTGTACTTGGCTCAATTTTTATTGGTCCTGAGCCTGGGAACTTTATTGACATTCCAAGTATTATGATTGTTGTTGGGGGAACACTCTCTTCTATATTTGTGTGCTTTCCTTTTGGTGAAGTATTGCAGTCTTTTGGTGCTGGAGTGAAGGCTTTTACTGCTAAAGATGCGCCAGCAAGCGAAGTAGTTGCAACTATGGTGCGTGTTGCGGAAATTAGTCGTCGTCAAGGTATTGTAGCATTGGAAAAGATTCAAACTACTAATCCAATATTGAAAAAAGCGACGCAGTTAATTGCCGACAGTGCTGATCCATCTTTGATTCGTGCAACTGTTGGTATTGAAATTATGTCTATGAAAAAACGTCACAACATAGGCATTTCTGTATTCACTCGACTTGCTTCTTTGGCACCAGCAATGGGTATGGTAGGTACTCTTATAGGTCTTGTACAAATGCTTGCAAACTTATCTGATCCGGAAGCTATTGGTCCGGCTATGGCGGTTGCTATTTTGACCACTTTTTACGGTGCGCTTATTGCTAACTTATTATTTATTCCGCTTGCTGGTAAACTTAAAGCTAGAAGTATG
>CAYJDL010000187.1:0-642 GCA_964368885.1 uncultured Desulfovibrionaceae bacterium
CTGTGCCCAATATGCAGGTGCACCAGCGGACATACGCATATGAAAATCTTTTCCATCAAAATGTATGGTTCCATATTGCCCCGAAGCAATTACAGGTAAATCATAATCAAAAAAACGCTTTATTGCGATTTTTACATCTTCTAAAGAAACAATACGCTCACCTAATGGAGCAGACCCGCCACTTTTTAGTAAGGCCGGTGCAAGCCGTGCTTTGCTTAAGCCATAGACTCTTTCAACATAGTGTGCGCCAAAATATAAAAGGGCATCAGGATTTTTAGGGTCAAAAAAGTGCTCAGGCTGCACAGAGTCAAGATGAGTTCTGGTTAATTCGCTAATCACGATACTCATGATTTTTTGTTGTTTTGGCGTAAAGTCTTGGCTTGCTTTTGCTGGGATACTACAACATAAACACATTAAGACACAAAAAGTTCCTACCCAAAAATCTTTCATTTTATCTCCTATATTGGAATTTTTTGTCTATAACTTGCCAAATTTAATTGCAAAATGCATTAATTGGTGAATGTAGATTTGACCATTAACTTTGTATACATTTTATGACATAATGTCAAGAACAAGTAAGTTTAATTATTTGTTAAGGAATAATTGTTGGAAAATGATGATAAAGTGCTATATACTGAAAAT
>CAYJDL010000187.1:652-3553 GCA_964368885.1 uncultured Desulfovibrionaceae bacterium
TTGCTTAAGCATATTATCTTAGGGTAAATGGATATGAGCTAATATTAAAGCTATTTAATAGTAGATTTGAGTTGTTAAGTTGCTAATTTATTTAATTTTTTGGCAAGTGTCTTGAATGCAATTCAGAGCATATTGTTTTTGGCTTAGTTTTTATTAAAAAATTGCTACGCAGAACCTTGAGAATAAATTAGTGTCAACTTAGCTTGTATTTTAGGAGATGGAATGATTGGGCGCAATATAACAAAGTATTTCGGAGTGAGACCTGCACTCTTTGTATCAGCAATATGTGATGGATTGGCAATGCATTTTGTTTTTAGCATTGTTTTTATTTTTCGCTTTTTTTTAGGTAATGTAGATCCTTACCTATATATTTGGATAGCCGCCATGTTGTGCTTTGGTCCTATAATTATGTTAATTCTTGGTTCATATGAAACTCCCATTCCTCCACCGCACAAGCTTATGCAAAAAACCTTTCTTGGAATATCCTTTACATATTTGCTTATTTTGACAATTCTATTTTTATCTCAAAGCACGATTGATTATTCACGCTCAATTCTATTTTTTTCTTGGGCAATAAGCGTTGTCACTATACCTTTGTTAAAAAGTTCTATGATAAAAATGTTTTCCATTAAAAATTGGTGGGGAACCCCTGTCATTTTTTTACAAAATAAGAATAAGATAGAGTCAATTTGGCAAGAATTAATGGATAATCCACAAAGGGGCTTGCGACCTGTCGATTATTTAGATGTAGATGAACATACTGATTTTATAGAAAAGCTTATTGATGACAAAAGAAAACTATATATCTCTCCAATTTTTATTTGGTGCACGGATAATATGCAAAGTATTGAAAAATCCACACGTTTCCAAAAAATTGTCAGACATTGTCGTAATGTTTTAATTGTGTCCTCAAAAGAAAAAGCAGTGAAGAAGTATTGGTTTGCACCACGCATCCTTGGTAAATCAGAAGCTTTTTTAATACGCCAAAATCTTTCAGATTCAAGGCGTGTTCGTACAAAGCGATATATTGACTGTATATTGTCATGTTTAGCGTTGATAATTAGCGCACCAATTTTTCTTATTTTAACTGTTTTAATTCGCTTAGGAAGCTCAGGTAATGCGCTTTACAAGCAAAAAAGAATAGGTCAAGGCGGAAAGATAATTTATATTTATAAATTTCGCACTATGGTTAAAAATGCCGATGAAATCTTGCAAGAGCATTTGAAAAATAATGAAGCCTTTAAGAAAGAATGGGAAGAGGACAGAAAATTACGCAATGATCCAAGAATCACAAAAGTTGGTCATTTTTTGCGCAAAACAAGCTTAGATGAGCTACCACAATTATTTAATGTAATTAAAGGTGAAATGAGTCTTGTTGGTCCACGTCCCATAGTTGAAGCTGAGATTGAACGCTATGGCGATGTATATCTTGAATACACTGAAGTAAAGCCCGGAATAACAGGTCTTTGGCAAATTTCAGGGCGCAATAATACAACATATGCTCAAAGAGTTTCTTATGACCAGTATTATGTTGCACATTGGTCAGTATGGTTAGATATTTGGATTATTTTAAAAACAATTCCAACTGCCTTAATGGGAGATGGTGCATATTAAACAGTGAGAAGTGCGTTTTCTACATTATTTTTAGATTAAACTTTATTTATGGTGACTAAACATTTTTACACAATTGTCGATTAGGTGGTTTTAAGTATAGTTGATTTAATACATTAAAAATGTAAATTAGTGCTGAAAGTGAGGTTAGTATGCGTTTAGATTTAATGAAAAAAATGTTGTTGTATATTCTTATCCCGACATTAATTGGTCTTATTGTGCTAACAGTTGTTGCAGGATATATCGCAAAAAAGAATTTTACGAATTCGGCTGATATTCAGTTAAAAGAACTAGCCCGTGTGCAGGCTAGTGAGTTAAGTAATATCATGTCGTTTTTACAAGCACTAGCAAAGTCAACCAGTGATGCGCCTACCATTAAGAAATTTGGTAGACTTCAATCAATGGAGCCAAGAACTTCGGAATTTACTGAATTGCAGAAATTTATTGGTAATTACTTAAAGCACTATACATCTGAATATGCAAATATTTCAGATGTTTTTATCACAGATAATAAAGGTTTGGTAACTGCTCACTCTTCAAATCAAGGTCTTATTGGTTTTAATTCCGCAACACGAGAATCGATAAGAAGTGCGTTAAGTGGTCAAGACGCATTAGAGGTTCGTTACGCTGAATCTACTAAAACTATGGCAACATTTATCGCAAGCCCCATTACTGACAATGGGCAGGTAACGGGTGTAATATGTTTTTTGGTAAACATGGAAGCGTTACATAATGTTACAACAGGGGCTTTGTCTTTAAGTCCTGCAATGCGCTCATATGTTTATGATAAGGACTTAAATATTATAATGGACAATGAAAAGGAGTATATTGGTACAAATGACTCATCCTTAGCTCATGCCGGTGATATATTGCGATTACGCAATGGTAATGTTCAATTTGTTTTTGAAGGCATTGAATCAGTTGGGCACTTTGCTGAAGTAAAAGGTGTAGGCTGGATTGTGTTTATTGATACTCCTATTGATGAATTTAACTCTATTATTAACAATCTCATATTAGATATTACAATTATTGCAACTATTATTATAGTTATGACATGTGTTGTTGTGATAATGGTTAGTAGAAGTATTGCAATTCCTTTAAAAGGTGGTGCTGATATAGCGACTTATGTTAGTCAAGGGAATTTAAAGCTAACTCCTGAACAAGATAATATTTTTAATGAATGTAATAAACGCAGCGATGAAATAGGTCAATTATCAATTGCATTACAAACCATGATTCGTAATCTTGGTGAAATCGTAGCAAAGTCTGACACGGCAACAGCGGAGGCAA
>CAYJDL010000187.1:3563-4075 GCA_964368885.1 uncultured Desulfovibrionaceae bacterium
CTGCTGAACAAGCCTCAAAAGCCCGTAAAGAAGGTTTGCTTGATGCGTCAAGACAGTTAGAAAGTGTTGTAAATATTGTTGCTTCTGCTTCTGAGCAATTATCATCTCAAATTGAGGCTTCTTCCCTAAGTGTAAATGATCAAGCTGGACGTATTGCACAAACTGCCACCGGTATGGAAGAAATGAATAGCACAATTATTGATGTTACTAGAAATGCTGCAAGCAGTGCCGATATTGCAAATACAACCAAGGAAAAAGCTCGAGATGGTGAGCAAGTTACTCAAAAATGTAAAGATGCTATCAATCATGTTCGCAAAGAATCTCTAACCTTACGCACTAATATGAATGCCCTTGCAGAACATGCACAGTCAATTAATACAGTTATGGGTGTTATTTCTGATATTGCTGATCAGACGAATTTATTGGCCTTAAATGCTGCTATTGAAGCAGCCAGAGCTGGTGAAGCTGGTCGTGGATTTGCTGTTGTTGCTGATGAAGTGCGCAAACTTGCG
>CAYJDL010000188.1:0-1894 GCA_964368885.1 uncultured Desulfovibrionaceae bacterium
GCTTTATGCACCAAGTCATGCCACTCTGTCAACATTTTTTTTAAAAAAAATTTTGAAAAACTTTCAATAGAAAATTTTCTAAATAAAAATTTTTATCTTTAGATGCTTAAAGAATTTTGAAAGAATAAGGGGGGGAGCTTGAAAGGGCAGCTTTTATCTTATTAAATGTTGACTTATAAAAGTAAAAAAAT
Source organism: uncultured Desulfovibrionaceae bacterium (assembly GCA_964368885.1). Taxonomy (GTDB): domain Bacteria; phylum Desulfobacterota; class Desulfovibrionia; order Desulfovibrionales; family Desulfovibrionaceae; genus CAYJAD01. The sequence continues at coordinate 192 of CAYJDL010000188.1, forward strand.
CAGAGTTTCTACAAATAGTGGCCTACCTTTGTCATTCGGGAGAAGACGGGATTATCTACCGCATGACAAAGGAAGACCTCAGTACAGTTTACAAACTGCATAACCCAAATTCAATGCAATTATATGCTGTCAGGCATGGCAGCTCTCATTTCATTTTGCATCATTAAGGGAAGACGTTCTTCAGAACTATATTCAAACATGACTGCTGTACCAAAGCAGGAAAAATACTTGCTTCCATCAGGGTGAAAAGCCACATTTTCAGTATAACCTACAATAGCTTGAGCACCCTTACTAAGGGCTCGGCTAGCCATGCCAAAAAATGCTTCGTCAGAATCATAGCCACGACAACACACAAGACCAAGGACTTTTAAAATTCTACGCCCTTCGACATGATGTGTAGTCACAACTGGAAAACGACCTGAAAGAAATATTTCTTTTACTTTATTGTTAGCAACATCACTCGTGGAACGAGTTTCCGCTTTCTTTTTTTTCTTTGTACTATCGCCGAGTAAAAATAACATGACAACCTCCTTGAGTTACTTTCTCTTTGCAAAAGCTTTGCCAAAGTTAATTTTTATCATTAAATCAATATATTAAAAATTAGATTAAAGCGGTAGGCAGTTTTTTGACTTAATATTTGAGCTTTATGAAAATACAATATAACTTTATATATTATAATCTAATGCATTATATTATTTAAAAAATGTAAAGTTTACATATATTATTTTGACTTCTTTAACATCAAGGTTATTATTAAGCCATGCAAAAACCACTTTCAACTACCCTACCCTTGACGCCCGGCATTTATATTTACAAAAATTCTCAAGGTCGTATTATTTATGTAGGTAAAGCCAGAATTTTGCGTAATCGTATTCTTTCATACTTTCGTGAAGATGGATTACCTATAAAAACACAGGCACTTATGCGTCATGCTGCAAGCATTGATACAATTTCTACTACCACGGAAAAAGAAGCTCTTTTACTAGAAGCAAGCTTAATCAAAAAGCATCGACCTCGATACAATATTGTATTACGTGATGATAAGCAGTATATTTTATTCAAAATTTCTTCAAAACATCCTTTTGCACGTTTAGAAATTGTACGAACCGCTCAAAAAAGGAATAAAGATAAGGATCGTTATTATGGTCCTTTTACCTCTGCCCTTGCTGCCAGAGAAACATGGAAAATTTTGCACAAAGCCTTTCCCTTACGTCGTTGCACCGATCGAGCCATGCGTAATAGGGTTCGTGCTTGCCTGTATCATTTCATAGGGCAATGTCCGGCACCTTGCATGGGAAAAATTGACTCTGAGGAATACAATAAGGGATTACAAAAAGTGCATGAGCTTCTTTCAGGTCGTTCTATGGAATTAATACAAAGTATTGAACAAGAAATGCTCAATGCTTCACAGGCTTTAGAATTTGAAAAAGCTGCCATTTTAAGAGATCAGTTACTTGCCGTTAAGCGAACTGTAGAAAAGCAAGTGGTTGTCATTCCCGGTGGAAAAGATATGGATATTATTGGTCTTAGCTGTGTAGAACAGGGCATGGCTTTGGGCATTTTATTTGTACGAGGTGGGGTCGTTATGGATGGGCGAAATTACTTTTGGCCTTCCCTTGATTTTGAGGACACGCCAGAATTGTTGCTATCATTTTTAGGGCAATTTTATGGTCCCATAACGCCTGCGCCAAATATAATTTTAC
>CAYJDL010000188.1:1904-2555 GCA_964368885.1 uncultured Desulfovibrionaceae bacterium
TGGTTACCGCAAAAAGCCCTAAGTCAAAACTATGACACTAAAGAACAATCTGATTTAACTGAAAGTAAACTTGACCAAGAAATGCAATATATGTTTACAGCTTTGGAGCAAAATTTATGTGACTTGCGTCAAGGCATTGTACGCATCTTAGCACCTCGTACAGCGGAAGAAAATGCATTGGTTGACATGGCCGCAACCAATGCCAAAGAAGAAGGGCGTAAACACAAAGAACAGTCTTTGGAAGAAAGCTTAGCCATTGCTTTACATCTTGATAATCCACCACAACGCATTGAATGCGTAGACGTTTCTCATACTAGCGGATTGCAGACCAAGGTGGGTATGGTAGTTTTTGAAAATGGAAAACCTCTAACTTCGGCTTATCGGCAATATACCATGGAGGATGGCAGTAGCGATGATTATGCAACTCTTAGCGCATGGGTTTTGCGCCGTTTAAATTCAGGCCCTCCTTGGCCGGATCTTTTGCTTATTGATGGTGGAAAGGGACAACTTTCTGCTGTTTTGCGTGCCTTACAAGAGCAAGGTCAAGAGCATTTATTTGCCTTAGCATCCATTGCCAAAGCTCAAAATGAGCAAGGTTATGCAGACCGACGAGCAGGAAATATTAATGATCGTATATTTTTGCCAAATCGT
>CAYJDL010000188.1:2565-4054 GCA_964368885.1 uncultured Desulfovibrionaceae bacterium
CGTAGTAATCCCCTACCTTTGCGATCCGGTTCACCTGAGCTTTTATTTTTACAGCATATTCGAGATTGCACGCATCGCTATGCAATTGGAAAACATAGGCAAGCACGAAATACCGCAGCTTTAAGTGCTGAACTTTTACGCATTAAAGGTATTGGACCGCATACAGCACGTTTACTTTGGGAACATTTTGACAGCACTGAAGCAATGACTAAAGCTAGCCAAGAAGATTTAAGTGCAATTAAAGGAATTGGACATAAAAAAGCCCAAGACCTTTGGGTAAAATTGCAAAATATAAGTAAAGGTTGATTAATTATTTTTCTTGGGAAAAATCTTTTGTGAACAAAAGTCTTTCCTTAAAAATGTATATTTCCCCTGATTATTCTAAAAACTCGCCTCACGCTTATTGACATAACACCCAATTTTACGTATGAGATTGCTAATACGGTCGTAGTGACCAAATGCGTCCCGCTCTATTTTAATGCCCTACATACAGGAGGCAAGAATGAGTCTCAATAGGCGAGATTTTGTTAAACTTTGCACAGGTACCGTGGCTGGCTTTGGCGTTGCTCAAATGTTCCATCCCGCAATAAATGAAGCGTTTGCTGCTGATGCCAGCGGTCAACGTCCGGCTGTGCTTTGGATCCAAGGCCAAGGATGTACAGGTTGTTCTGTATCCTTGCTTGATACTGCAAACCCAACCATCGCTGACGTTTTGTTAAAAGTGATTAGTCTTGAATTTCATCCAACCGTAATGGCTGCTGAAGGTCAACAATCCATTGAACATATGCGTAGCGTTGCAAAAGCCCAAAAAGGCAATTATTTCGTGGTAGTTGAAGGTGCAATCCCTGTTGCTGCCAACGGAAAGTATTGCGTTGTTGGCGAAACTCATGATGGTGCCAAGCACGAAGAAATCATGATGACCGATTTAGTGAAGGAATTAGCACCAGGTGCTGCTGCTATGTTAGCAGTTGGAACATGTGCTTCTTATGGCGGCATTCCTGCTGCCAAGGGTTCCAAAACCGGAGCCATGGGTCTTAGCGCATTTTTAAAAGAAAATAAAATTGCTACACCTGTGGTAAACATTTCCGGCTGTCCTCCACAACCTGATTGGATTGTTGGAACCGTTGCCCTAGCTCTTAAACTTGTTAAAGAGCATGGTCTTGCAAAGGGTCTTGGCGAAGTTGTAAAGGCTTTAGATTCAGATGGTCGTCCTGTCCCATTCTATGGTCAAAATGTGCATGAAAATTGCCCATTTGTCGGTGACTTTGATGAAGGTAAAATGAGTCCTATTATCACAGACAAAAAAGGCTGTCGTTACGATCTTGGCTGTAAGGGTCCAGATTCCTATTGCGATTCCTATAAACGTTTGTGGAATGGTGTAAACTGGTGTGTAGCTAACGCAACTTGCATAAGCTGTACTTCCAAAGGTTTTCCTGACGCATCATCCCCCTTCTTCTCTAACTAAGGTTGCTCGCAAGCGCAAGTTGCA
>CAYJDL010000189.1:0-4026 GCA_964368885.1 uncultured Desulfovibrionaceae bacterium
AACAGGCAATGCCTTATCTGTATAGCCTGCTACATATACTAAGGAGAAATCACTCCAATAAAGTGCATGTAACAATAAAGCAGAAGCCAAAGTTAAGGCAACAGTCATAACTATTTGGACTTTTTCAATTGTCCATAAAGCTGATTCTCGGGTTTGATATAATTGCAATGCAGCAAGCCCTGCCCCACCCAAACTGCATAACAAAGCTAAAATTAACATTGCAAAGGCAAATATATACATAGTAACTCCAAAAAAGAGAGAAAATTACAAGAAAAAATACACAAGACCCAAGCGAAGAAAAGCTTACTTTTTACACAAGCAAGAAGTGGCTTTAATCTTCGTAAAGTATAAAACTCAAAACTTATTATGCCGCTAACGATGTAAAAATTATCAACATTGCTAAAAACAAACTACATAGCGTTGTAGTTTATTTTTCATTAAAGGCACTAATCAGTTTTAATCAACACTTTTTAGGTTTTTCGATTTTGCTTTTCATACTTGGAAGGACATTTGGTCATCAAAATTTTAGCATCAAAAACACCATTTCCGTTAAGACCACCTTCCACTATAACTTCTGCGCCAGCTTTAAAAGTATCAGGAACTGCTCCTTGATAATGAATCATCAAGGTTTGAGTTGTATTTTCGGGGTCTACCAAGTGAAACTTCACTCCAGGACCAGATGTTAAAGTCGTAATATCTTTACCAGATACAGTTCCAAACAGGCGGGCTGCTTTTAACTTTGTACTTTCAGTAGCTAATGCCTCGGATACATTAAGAAAGTATACGCTATTTTCGGATAAGCCACTATAAACAAGATAGCCGGCACCGCTTAAAAACAAAAGTAAAGCAACTATATACACATGTGTTGTATTTTTTTTTGCCATAAATTTTTTCCTAATAATGAACTTGCTACAGCAAAGTCATATTGATTTTAAAATTTAGAATCAGCTACAAATTAGATTAAGACAATCTTTGCATGGTAGCCTTACGTCTTGCCTTTGCAAGCTCTTGTAAGTTAACTACCGCATCACTTTCATCGACAATTTCACGTCCTAAAATCTCTTCTAACACGTCCTCAAGGGAAACCACACCTGCCAATCCGCCATACTCATCCAATACGACAAAAAGGTGGGTGCGTGAACTAAGAAAAGTGTGTAACGCTTTATCAAGCGTTTGACTTTCTAATATAAAAAGAACAGGCTTCATAATACTTTCTAATACGCCTGCTGTATTGCCCTTGGCCATTCGTTTAGCCAAGGAACTTCGTTCCACAAGGCCAACAATATTTTCTTTATCCTCAGAGTAAATGGGAATACGGCTATAATGCCAAATTTCTGGCACTTGGCAAGCATCATGTATATTAATATCCATTGCTAAAGAAAAAACTACAATTCTAGGGGTCATTATATCCTTAATTCTTTTGCCTTCTAGTGATAGAACATTAGTAATTGTTTTTTCGGCAAAAGGTTGAATACTTCCGGCTTTACGAGAAAGAGCCGTAACAGCTCTAATATCATCCTTTGACATTTGAGGTTCGCCAGAGTTTGGCGAAATAAGTTTGGTGAAAAAAGCAGAAAGCCATATAACAGGTGTAAGTACTTTTGTAATAACAAACAATGGCTTTGCTAAAAATGAAGATACAGGATTTGCGTAAATAACTCCAATAGTTTTGGGAATAATTTCTCCAAAAACCAAGATTAGGCAAGTAAAAACGGCTGCAAAAACTCCCATGTACACAGAGTCAAATACAGCCGAAAAAGCCGCCCCGGCAACTGCTGAACCAGCAGTATTGGCAACGGTATTTAAAGTAAGCACAGCAGCAATAGGTCGCTCGACTTGAGAGCGCATTTGAAATAAAAGCTCTCCGGAAAGTTTACCTTGCTTTCTTAATTCTTCAATATGTGCCCAAGATACAGAATAGAGCATTGTCTCAGTAAGTGAGCATATTGCCGAAATTATCAACGCAAAGCCTACGGAAAGTACCAGTGTAAGCATAAAAAATCCTAGATTGTTTTACTTATGTTTATATTGAAGTTGTAAAGTGTGTTACTTTTAACGTGATTTTGTAAGTAATGCAATTATCTTTTAATGACTTTATCAATTATTTTTTTCTAGAAAATTGGTAAATTCTTTCAAAAAAATCTTTCAACTATTTTTTTAATGTTAACCATTGAAAAAAACAAAACTTTTTTTACAGCTTACTACCGTCAAAACACTCTGGAACATTTTATGCAAGCCAATGACCCAAGGGAACCGCCCTTAAGGAGAACCGTCATGACTTTGACTAATCGTTTTATTGTGAAGTGCGCTTTACGCATGCATATACATCTTTTACTCGTATTAGCTTTATTGGCTTTAATGATCTTACCTGCTCATGCTGTGCGAATCAAGGATATTGCAACATTTTCCGGTCAGCGTGACAACCAGCTAATAGGCTATGGGCTTGTGGTTGGGCTAAGTGGTACAGGTGATAAAACAGGTAGTACTTTTACTACTGCATCAGTTGCCAATATGATGGATAAAATGGGCATTGGTGTCGACCCTGCAAAACTAAAAGTCAAAAATGTGGCGTCCGTTATGGTAACAGCAAAAATGCCTGTTTCGGCAAAGCCGGGTTCACGTTTAGATGTAACCATATCTTCTGTTGGCGATGCTACATCCTTACTTGGTGGAGTGCTTTTACAAACTGCCCTTAAGGGAATTGATGGAAAAACCTACATGTTAGCTCAAGGTTCTTTAACAATAGGTGGCTTTTCTGCTACCGGACAAGCAGCCTCTACTCAAAAAAATATTGCTACCGTAGGACTTATTCCAGGTGGCGGTATTGTGGAACGAGGTATACCATTTCAATTTAATGATCAAAGCAACTTGACTTTATCTCTACGCAATGCGGACTTTAGCACCAGCCAAAATATTTCTGAACGTGTTAATTCTGCTATGGGTGGACCTTTTGCCAAAGCAATCGATGCGTCAACAGTAAGGATTCAAGTTCCCGGCAAGTATCAAAATAATTTAGTACCATTAATGGCTTCTATTGAAAACATAGAAGTTTCTCCCGATGGTCCGGCTAAGGTAGTAGTTGATGAAAAAACAGGTACTGTTGTGCTTGGGCGCAATGTGCGCATTTCGCAAGCAGCAATAGCTCATGGTTCTTTGCAAATTACAGTTCAAGAATCTGAGCAAGTATCTCAACCAGGTCCCTTTTCTCAAGGTCAAACTGTAGTAACACCTCAAACCGATGTTAATGTTCGTGAAGAAAATCGTCGTTTATTAATGGTTGAAGGTGCTACATTACAAGAACTTGTAGATGGACTTAATGCTATTGGAGCCACTCCCAGAGACCTTATTTCCATATTGCGTACCCTACAAAGATCTGGGGCATTGCATGCGGAGTTGGAGGTAATTTAATATGTCAAATTCCATACCCTTACCACAAACTATGGGACATACCACCATGCAAATGCAAAAACAAAAGGTGGAGCTTGCTCAAAATGAAGTAAAAGCCCTTGGGCAAAGTAATCTTTCTCAAGCAGAAAAGACAAAGAAATTGCGTGAACAATGCGAAGGCTTTGAATCTATTTTTATTCAAAAAATGTGGCAACAAATGCGTGCTACCTTACCTCAAGAAAATCCCTTAGTAGGCCGTGAAGAAAAGTTCTGGCAAAGTATGTATGATACAGAGCTTTCCAAAAAAATGGCAGAGGATGGGGGTATTGGTTTAGCTGACATGATGTATGAGCAACTTTCTCAAAATCTAGTGTCAGCTAGTCGCACAACTGCAGCACAAAGTGCCAATTCCGGTGGATTGCCCTTAGTTAAAAGTATAGCTCTTGATAAAAATGCTCAACCTGAAGAAAGGGCATTTAAGCCTGAACCATTTATGCCTTCCCCCTTAGCTGGTCTGGCTTCTAATCAACCTAAGGCAAACAATGGTTCACATGATTTACTTGGAAACTTAAATAAAGACAATAATATATTAAGCGGAGAAAATAGGAACAATGCAGACACATCCAAACAGCAAGATAG
>CAYJDL010000190.1:0-3925 GCA_964368885.1 uncultured Desulfovibrionaceae bacterium
TTTCTGTTACTACATAACCATTACTTGTGTCTTCAACTTCAATTTGAAGATGCATAGGAATATGGTTTAAATCCTTGGTACTAAACCTTGATGGAATGTCAACGGCTGAGCGTACTCGTAATTTTATCCCACCTTTTTGGGTATATTGCACAGAATTTTTTAACATACGCACTACAGCTTGTCTTAAGTAGTATGTATTGCCTAGAAGATGTGTAGGCACAGATTCATCTACCTCCACATTTAAATCAATTTTCTTTTCACTGCATTGAGGGTAAAAACTATGAGCGCATTGTTCAAAAAACTCTTTTACATGGAAGACTTCTTCTTCATTTACTTGAGTCTTGGCTCCTTCAGTTTGTACCTTAAGGGATGTATCTAATAGATTTTTATTTATAGCTTGTAAGGATTGAAAAAGTGCCCTTTTTTGAGGGTCATCATGGTCTTTTTTCAAATCTTCCAATATAGCACTCATACTGCTAATAGCAAGTTCAATTTCCTGACTCATACTTGCTGCAATAGCTTGAGCACGTTCTGTATCTAAATCTTGTGTGCGATATCTACGCCATATATCAAGGATGATAAAGTATAATATTATCATTCCAAAACAACTTGCTAAGGCTATTAAAAATTGTGTTTGATAGTTGCTAATATGTCCTTCGTTTATATATTCATCATAGTCAATATCTATAACAACAGCACCGATAAGCTCACCCTCTGCAATATTTACATGGCAGGAAATACAGGTTTTTGTAGCGGTAAGAGGACGCACATAACTATAAAGACTAACGTCATCTCGATACGCAAAGTAATCTTTTGTTTGTGACTCTATTGATTTCATTAAAAATTCATTAACAGATGAACTAGTTAAGTGATTTGAGTTGATAGGGTTATTGCTAACAAAACGAATGTTGACGCCATTTTCAATTTGATTTTCAAGCTTATCTGCCAAGTCAATGGGCAAAGGCATAGCAAGAGCTCTTCCATTTCTATCTTGAATTACAGTATTCGGAGCAGGTGATTTAATTCCGCTTAATTCTATGGGAACAAAAACTTGTTGTTTTTCTTCAAACCATCGAAAGATTTCTGTAATTTGTTCAGAGGTGTGACGCCCATGATCATACATTTCATTAAAAAACAGTCCATCTTCATCTTTTTGTGTTAAGAATGAATAAGTAAACAATAATACCCAGACAATACAAAGTCCTGAAGCGATAATTAGATATTTTGCCAACTGCTTTTTCATTGCAATTACCTACGCATATGTATTTGAATCTTGGTTGCTACTTTGTTGATTAATAGCGTTTTCAATATTATTAACTTGAGTTCCTTTAAGAGTATCAACAAAACTGTCTGAATCCATAGGCTTGTAAAAATAATACCCTTGTATTATGTCGCATTGAAGCTTTTGTAATATGGTGAGCTGTAATTTTGTTTCAACGCCCTCTGCAACAATTTGAATGCCTAAACCTTTTAACATTCTAATTATATTTGCTACAATATATATCCCTTTTTTTGTGGTAAATTTATTATCAAGAAATGCTTTATCAAGTTTTACAGTGTGAATTTTCAGTGAATTGAGTCTATGTAAGGATGATACGCCGGTTCCAAAGTCATCAATGGCTATGGAAAAACCTAAGCTGCAAAGTTGATTTACTGTATCAATAAAGGTGCTTGATTCAATGACCATAGCACTTTCCGTAATTTCAATTTCAATTTCACTTGGACTTACTTGATATTCATCTAAAATATTTCTTATATGTGTAATTGTATCAACATGTAATAGGCTAATGCTAGAAAAATTCATTGCAATTACAGGAAGATTTACAGCATCCCTATTGTTTTTAATAAATTTACATGTTTTTTCAAATACATATATGTCAAGAGTAGAGATGAAAGCATTTTTTTCAAACACAGAAATGAAATCATTTGGATAAATGGTTGACATATCAGGAGCTTGCCAGCGTACCAATACTTCTGCACCACAAATTTGTTCATTTTTTGCATTAACTTTGGGTTGAAAGTTTAAGACAAATTCATTATTTTCAATGCCTCGTTCCATTTTATAAATAATTTCTTTTTGCGCATTAAGGTTTTTTTCCATTTGTTTGTCAAAGAATGCAGTTGATAACCCATGTTCATTTTTTACTGAATACCTTGCAATGTTACAGTAATTTATCATGGTTTCAACAGAGAGGGTAACATCTTCAATTACATAACATCCTCTTGATGCACTTATATTATAATCACTTTGTAAAACTTCTTTAATGTCGTGAATTACGGTTAAAATATCCTCATGAGAGTCAAAAATCGGACCAACCTCCTCCATTCTTCCAAATACAAGGAAAACATCGTCTCTTAATCTGGCAACATGACATTCACTATATTTTGTTTTATGAAAATTAGCAAAATAACAAAGTACTTCGTCAGCCTTACTACTACCATAAACTTGATTAAGTAGTGCAAAATTATCAACGTCTACGCAGAACATCATATATTCATCCGGCAAAGCTGTGCTAAGAGCATGCTCTATAATGTCAAAAGCTTTTGCCTTAGTATGAAGACCGGTAAGGCTATCTACTTTGCTGCGCAAGTAGTATTTCTTTTTGGTATTTCTGATTCTAAGAAAATGCGCTCCAAGTAATAAAAATATGCCTAAGCCAATGATGCCCATGATATAATATTTATATTCTCTTAAAAATTCCAAAGGAGTGCTTGGGGCATAAATATCATGCTCTGCTTTTAGTATTACTTCTTGCAAAGCAACAGGATTAAGCTTACTAATATATGAATTTAAAACCTTTACTGCTACCAGTGGATACTTTTTTGAAAGGTAAAGCTTTAAAGGTAAGGTATAGGTGGTAGGAATAAGTTTATGCTCTTTTATACCAACTTTTGAAATGCCATATTCTGCTTCTGATTCAGAAAGAAAGACAACATCAATTTTATTGCTTTTATAAGCATCAAAAAGTTCATCTAGATTTTTAAATATATTAATTTTCCAATAAGGGAAATTTTTTTGCACATCTTCATGACTTAAAGTTGAATAGTCAAGCATTCCAAGGGTTTTAATTTTGTTCTGACCTTCCTTCTTAAAAAGAACCATGGGTAAGTTTAAATAGCTGTCTGAGGCGTAAAAATATTCATTTTTAAGTGATGTATTACCAACAATAGAAAACAGCATGTCAAATTTCTTTAAATCAATAGCAGAATCTAGACTATAAGAAGTAAGTTCACCTTTGTTTTTGCGCATTTGATGGAAAAGATTAAGTACGCTAAGAGTAATACCGTCAGGTTGACCAGCATTATTTTTATATTGTATTGGAAAATGATTATCAAGATATGCCAGTTTATATACAACATCTTTTTTAGCTAGATTTTGCTCATCTGGGCTAAGATTTTTATGAATTCCGCTAACAGACTTAGTGATAAATTTTTCATTTAATGCTCTTAAGGTAGCAACATCATGTTTATTTGCCTGTTCTATAGAATAATCAAGTTCTTTTAGTAAGTCTTCATTCTCCGGTAGAGTGGCAAAGTACAAACCTTTTTGACCTATTCGCACTATAATACTTTGCTTAGCTGCCATATAATATGCAGTTGTTAATTTAAAATCAGCATCACTGTTTATATAGTCTTTACTGTAAGTATAGACTTTGTAGTTCATGACAATATTATTATCTTTTAAAAACTTGCTAAGTTGGTCTTTGGCTTCAGTATTAGATGAAAGAATTGCTATACTTTTATTCTTAAGAACTTCAAGATTTCCATAGGCTATGTTTTTATCTTGATGAGCAACAATATTATTAGTAGTTTCAAAGATTGGATTTTTTGAAAACTTGAGATTATACATGCGCTGCGGTGATTTTGCAAAACCGGCAAATACATTAACAGCACCGGATTTTAAAAGCGGTATTCCTGAACCGGG
>CAYJDL010000191.1:0-2708 GCA_964368885.1 uncultured Desulfovibrionaceae bacterium
TGGATGACTTTGGTGCTACTACAAGCCAAGACCTTAACTTTAACATCAATAGAGATGGCGTACCGGAACTTGATTTAGCTAATGCCCATACTGCAACTCAAGACGACGACCTCTCTATAGGGTATCAAGCCGGAAGAGAAGGTACGCCCACGCCGGATGGAGAGTCAGACACGCTACGTATGGATAGTGATGACGGATCATTTACCATAAGTAATTGGGATGCAGTAGAAAAACTTCTAGTCACAGGTGAAAATGACATAGTCTATAACTTAAAGGAGTTAGATGACAATGGTCTTCTTGATTCCTTAAAGATTGATGGTAAATATGGCACTTTCTCTGACTTTAAAGTTGTAGTTACTGATGGTGTAGCTACCGTTACATCCACATACAATCAATATGTGGACGCACCACACACTGACTCAAACTTCCTTAAGGATGCTTTGAATGTGCGTGTGCTTGGTGAAAATGATAAGCTATTTGATCAAGGGAAAGTCACTAACATCATAGTAGATCTTGATAATAACGATTTGTCTGCGGACTTAAATAATATTTTAAGCTTTACCTCAGCAGATGCCGATACATTGCAAATGCCAAGCATTGGTGTAAATAACAGAGTCTCTGCCGGCGATATTCTCACAAGCGGCAAGCTTACCGGTGAGATTCTTACGCACCCAGGTATGCAATTTGAATTGTATGATGAAGATGGGGTAAAAATACATTCTGAAACCCACGGAATTTATACTAAGTTCTTCTCGGAAATGGGTATCATTACCTTAACCAGAACTGCTACAGGTATAAGTACTTCTATGACCTTAAATCCTGATTATGAGGGCTTTAAGGAATTGCCTCTTGGCTTTACAACTTCCTTCCCTCTTACCTTGGTGGCAAAAGAATCTTGGGGTGGAGAAGTTGGGCGTGAAGACCTTGGTATTGAAGTAACAGGCGGCAATGACGCTCCTGTGGTGAGCATTACACGACCATTAAATATGTCAGAAAATGAGGGTACTATAGTCGTTGATGACGCAGACATTGGCGATTCTCATACCTTCAGCGTCACCTTCAATGGCAAGACCTATACTGCTGAGGCTGGTGAAGAGACCATCATCGTCGAAGGTGAGTACGGTAACTTTGTGTTTCATGAAGGTGATCAAATTTACGGTTTAGAAGCCCATCAGAAATCTTATCGTTATGATACAAGTAATCGCACCGACGACCAACAAGCCGCCTATGACGCTTTGAAAGATGGTGAAGAAGTCACGGAAATCTTTACCCTTACCACCACTGATGAGCACGGCGCCTTTGCGAAAACAGAGCTGGAATTTGACGTGACGGGTGTGAATGACATGACCGTGTTAAACTTGGACAGTGGTGAGCCACTGCCTACGTTGAACCTTATCGAGCCAGGCAGGGCCACAAGCGCTGTGGGCGGATTCGTGACCTATACCGACGCGGACAATGTCAGACCAGCCGTGGCAGATTTTACAGTGACCATGTCTGCACACGCCAAGAACTTTGATGGTGTAGCGACCATGGACTTGCTGAGCACAAAAGCAGTGTCTGCCACCTCCATGGCCTATGAGTATGAGTACGGTACCTTGACCGTCTCCACCACCACCTACGGACGTATCAATTATAGCTTTAAACTCAATGATAAAGCCATTGAGGTGCAAAAATTGGCTGCCGGTGAAGAGCTTCGTTTAGACTTCCAAGTGAATTCGGGCGAACTTTCGCAACCTTTCTCCATTAATGTTGTGGTCACGGGCACCAACGATGTGCCTACCATCACGCATGAAGCCGATAACGGTTTGCTTGCCACCGCTTATGAAGAAGATAGTGTCGCTGCCAAAACACTCACAGGTACACTTGAGATTGAAGACGTCGATTATTCCGATGTACACATGATCACCCTCAGTGCCAAAGATGTGGATGATGTGGTCATGCATCATGACGGTGCGGAAGATGGTATGTACACCATTGAGGGCGTATACGGCACCTTCACCTATGATGCCAAAACCGAAGAGTATACGTATAAGGTGGACACCGAAGAAGGTTCCGCATTCATGCTACTTGCCGACGGTGCGAAAAGGACCGAAAGCATCACCTTGAAGGTGGATGACGGTAACGGCGGCACAGTCAGCAAAACGCTGAATTTCACTGTGGAAGGCGGTCTTAATGAACAGCCCACCGTGGAGTCTAATGCAGGTTTTATTGATCTGCCCGACGTTATCCTCTCCGGTGTGGGACGTGATAAAAATGGTGATGCGTATGATGAAGGCACCACAGCCCAAGAACATACCGCCTATACGGCAAAAGCTGTCACTGCAAGCATTATTGTCAACAATGACAGCGGCGAAAGCTATGTGCCTGTGTTGTATCGCGGTGGAGAAGAATTAGCGGGCGTTGTGCGTGGTGGCACCACCACCTTCACCACCGAAGAAGGGATTTATGCCTTTACCAAGGTTGCCACCGGCTTTACGGTGAAATTCACCCCCGATCCCGACTATGGTGTGTTTTTATATGAAGATGGCTCAGCTGAGCTTTCAACACTACAATTTGCCGTGCGTGATGCCGCAGGTCATGAATCTGACAAAGTTGCCTTGCGTGTTGACATCATTGGCTCTAACCAAAGACCCGTCATTGAGTTGACAAGCACCAAGACTGCTTACGGCACTGATGATGATGTGAGAGATGTCAATGCCGATGATGAT
>CAYJDL010000191.1:2718-3485 GCA_964368885.1 uncultured Desulfovibrionaceae bacterium
GATGACGCTAATACCGTTGTCTTGGCTGACATCAGTGATGCCGATGATTATGATATCTTAACCGTTACCGTTGATGGTCAGGCTATTGAAGGAGGTTTTGCAGGTCAATACGGAACTTTGAGCCATGTGGGTGGTAAACTTGTCTATACTGCTGATCCAACAAAAGGTGATTTCCCTGCCAGCTCCAAAGCTTCGGCTAAAGAAAGCTTCTCTGTCACTGTGACGGATGACAAGGGTGCCAGCGTCACCAAGACTGTGGAAGTCACCGTCTATGGTGAGCATCAAGCCCCTAAGGTGACTATCACCGAACCTGCGGCTATCATTGCCGACGGTGTGGGACGTGACAGATATGGCGAATTGTCTACCAATGATAACCTTGCCTATGCCGGAAAACTCACCACCACAGCTACCATTAAAGTGACCGACCCTGACGGCGACGGCTTTGCCAATGTGCCAGAGATTGGAGTTTCAGGGGATCTCTTTTCTAAAGGGTATGGTATTAATTCTCAAGTGGTTTCAAGCACCAAGACAGTGTATGAAATTATTAGGAATGATGAGAGTGGAGAAAACGAAGAGCTCATCGGTACCCTCACCCTTACCAAGTCTGCCACAGGTTACACTGCTTCCTTCACCGCCAATGATGAGTCTACAACCATACGTGGGTTGGAAGAAGACGAACCGCTTAATTTAGGGTTAGATGTCATCATTAACGACGGTGCAGGAAATAGTTACATTACGACCTTAGACTTGAGCATCAAAGGCACCAA
>CAYJDL010000191.1:3586-3909 GCA_964368885.1 uncultured Desulfovibrionaceae bacterium
CATCGTGAGCGGCGGTGCTGATACAGGCGCTACTGATAATACGTCTGTCAGCACGCTGAGCATTGTCGATGCCGACCAAGAAAGTGGGCATGCTGTTTCTATTAACGGAACAGAGATGACTGCAGATGGAGAAGCACAAGAAATAGTAGGTGCTTACGGCAACTTGACCTATGATGCTGTTAATAAAACCCTCACCTACACCGTGGTTGAAGAGAGAGTGGCAGATCTTGGCAGAACGGCTAAGACTGAAACCTTTACTATTACCGTCACCGATGAACATGGCGCAGTGACCACCGAAAAGGTGGAGTACACCGTGCGCGGTA
>CAYJDL010000192.1:0-2611 GCA_964368885.1 uncultured Desulfovibrionaceae bacterium
AATGGAAGGCCCGCCAGCTAGGGCAGCACCTTTGTTGGCTGCTTCCATAATGCCAGGCCCGCCCCCGCTGATAATACCATAGCCATTTTCTACAAGTTTGCGAGCAATTGTTTCTGCTGCAATATAATGTGGATGCGTTGGTAAAGTACGTGCAGAACCAAAAACAGAGATGCAGTTTTTATTAACACTATTTAGCTTATCAAATGCTGTTGCAACTTCAGCTAAAATACGAATAACTCTCCACGATTCGGTACTGCTACTTAACTCATCTATTTGGGTCTGACGTTTTCTCATAAAAATTCCTTTAAAATTTAACGATATATAACATTATTATGTAAACGCTGGTTTGTTCATTTTTCCTCGGGAAAACTTTCATTAGAAAAAATAACTATTTAACGGTTCACTTAAAAAAATTGTAAAGTGTGTATTAATGGTTCTAGCCTTTTTTATCTTAAAAATCAATTTAAAAGCTAATAATTCTCAATTTAAAGCACAATAATTATTATCTTAGGCTTTAGATAATAAATTTAACATAATTTCATCATATTACTTGCGCTTTGCGTCAATTAATTGCATAATGACAAAAGGTGAAAGAGCATTTTGTATCAATTCTTAAATTAATTTCAAGGTTATAATGCGTATCATTTCCGGTTCCTTAAAAGGAAGAGTCTTAAAAACTGTCGAAGGTCCAGGCTATAGACCAGCCATGTCCCGAGTGCGAGAGGCACTTTTTTCTATGCTACAATCAAGAATAATGGCAAGTGCTGAAGAAAACACTGATGTAAATGCAGTGACTTGGAACTATGCCTTAGACCTTTTTGCAGGTTCTGGTTCTTTAGCTTTTGAGTGCTTAAGTCGTGGCTCAAAACAAGCTCTATTGGTAGAACACTCTGCGCAAGCTGTGCGCTGTTTACGGCAAAACGCTCAATCACTTGGACTTTCAGACGATGTTTGCCGTATTGTGCAGGAAGATGTGCTTAAATTTTTAAGTAAACCAAGTAAGCAAAAATTTGACTTAGTCTTTATTGATCCTCCATATGGCAAGGATTTATTAACTCCAACTTTAAATGCTCTCTTACGACAAGGTTGGGTGCATGAAAATAGTATTATTATGGCAGAAATTGAAGCAAAAATCCTTTATGATGGCGAAAATGCGCACCAGCATCTTCAAATGCTTACTCAACGTACCTTTGGACAAACGAGAATTATATTATGGCAAATAAAGAACATTTAGCAATATATCCCGGAACATTTGACCCTATAACTAATGGACATATCAGCTTAATTGTTCGTGCTCGAGAAGTTTTTGATAAAATCATCGTAGCAGTTGCTGACAATACCCCAAAAGCTCCTCTTTTTTCACATGAAGAAAGGGTAGAGCTTATCAAAGAGGCTACGAAAGATTTGGAAGGTGTTAGTGTCGAACCTTTTTCCGGTTTATTAGTACATTATGTTTCCCAAAAAAAAGCCAATATTATCTTACGAGGCTTAAGAGCTACATCTGATTTTGAATTCGAATTTCAATTAGCCCTTATGAATCGTACCCTTGACAATCATATCCAAACAGTTTTTCTTATGACCGACTATCAGTGGTTGTATATTAGCTCTACTATTATCAAAGCTGCTGCTAGTCATGGTGGTGAAGTAAAAGGACTAGTGCCAGATAATGTATTAGAAAGATTGCAAGAAAAATATGCTTTAGGTGAAGTACGTCAAGGCACACCTTGCCTTGCACCAAGTGTTGGTGGTTTTAGGGTTTAAAAGATAGCTTTGACAAATATATTTTTATAATTTTATCATTTCAATTGTAGCGAGACAGTGCAATGCATATTCCCGTTAAAGCCCTTTGTCTTGGTGGACCTACAGGTTGTGGAAAAACGGCGGCGGCTTTATATTTAGCACATCATCTTAATGGTGAAATCATCAATACTGACTCACGTCAGGTCTATAGTGATTTTCCTATTATTACGGCTCAACCTACAGCACAAGAAAAAGACCAGCATCCCCATCATCTTTATGGTTTTTTAGAAACCAAAGATAAACTTTCTGCTGTTACATACGCCAATATGGTTGTGAAAGTAGCAAAAGATATTATATCTCGCAAAAAAACTCCTATTTTAGTGGGTGGAACAGGACTTTATTTTAAGGCTTTATTGCAAGGTATTTCTGAAATACCCGACATTGACCCTCAAATAAGTTTTGAACTCTTAAAACAATGCTCAGACATTGGATCATGCGCTTTATACAAAAAATTAAATGATATAGACCCACATTATGCCCAAAAAATTCATCCTAACGACAAGCAAAGAATTATGCGTGCTTTAGAGGTGTATAAAGGCACAGGTAAAACCTTTAGTTGGTGGCATGAACATGTTAAAGCTTTACCTTTAATTCAAGGACCTTATTTTGCAATCGCAATGCCTTTAAATGATTTACGTCCAAGACTTGACGCTCGTATTGAAGTTATGCTGTCAAGTGGAGCTTTAGACGAAGCAAAGCTTGCTTATGCTAAGTATCAAGATCCAAAATTACCGGGATGGTCGGGTATTGGTTGTGCAGAACTATTTGATTTTTTAACTAAAAAAATACATTGGTCTGATGCTTTGGAGTT
>CAYJDL010000192.1:2621-3904 GCA_964368885.1 uncultured Desulfovibrionaceae bacterium
GAGTTATGGAAAAAAAATACTCGTTCGTATGCCAAACGTCAACTTACATGGTTTAAAGCTGTTCCTCAAATTCAGTGGTTTAGTCCTCACGATGTAGAACTAATGTTACAAGCAGTATACAATTTTAATCATAACACTTCTAATTAATAGTATAAATAAGTACTACCGCACTTATTTTATCAACTTCACAAAAAAGTCATTATCTTCAATTTATTTAATAAATAGATACCTTAAGAGCATTCCTCCTAATCTATAATATATTTGGCACACTCTCTGCATTGAGACTTGCACGTACTGTTTTCTAAAGAAATGTTCTTTGATGTAAAACCGGTATGAAGGAGGAATTTTCATGCAAGATATGATGTTTAGCGCAGTTTTTGGAGCTTTGACCACAGAGCATCGTATGAATTTCATAGCCAATAATTTGGCAAACGTTAATACTAACGGTTATAAGCAAAGCAAACTTGCTTTTAAGGATACTATGGCTTCTTTTGCACATGATGAAATTCGTGAACCGCTCATGAATTGTCGATCTAAACCGCTTTTTCCTGAGCCTAAAAATTTAGCACGTCCACGTATTGCTGTGGATAAAATAGATTTTTCTCAAGGTTCCATGAAATTTACCGGAGATCCTCTTGATGTATCCATTACCGGAGATGGTTTTTTCAAGGTAAATACTCCAAATGGTGAACGATATAGCCGTAATGGACATTTTGTTAAATCTGCCGATGGCACCATTGTTACGCCTCAAGGTTGGCCTTTGCAGGGGACTGATGGGAATATAGTTATTCCAGATGGTACTCGTAATGTTCACATTGGGGTTGATGGGCAGGTTTTTGCAGATGGAGACTTAATTAACACTATCAACTATGTAGGTCTTGCTAACCAACAGTCCTTGGAAAAAGAAGGACATAATTTATATAAAGGACGTGAGGGAGTTCCCTTGCAAGAAATAGATGTAAGAGCTAACGGGACTAGGGTTATGCAAGGCTTTGTAGAAGCTGCCAATGTGGAAGTTGTGACAGAAATGGTAAATATGATTGAAGTACATCGCCAGTTTGAGGCTTATCAAAAAATTATTCAAACCTCAGATACTGTTGATAAAGCTGCCATTAGTCAGGTTGGAAAATTACGCTAATCAACAATAAGGAGTTAAAGTTATGATGCGTTCTCTTTGGACAGGAGCTACTGGCATGGTGGCTCAGCAGATGAATATTGATGTTATTTCTAATAACTTAGCCAACGTAAACACCACTGGATTTAAGAAGAGCCGTGCTGAATTT
>CAYJDL010000193.1:0-3884 GCA_964368885.1 uncultured Desulfovibrionaceae bacterium
TACCATTTTTCTTGTAATAGTCCTGTAGGAAGTCAAGAATTTTTTGGTGGTCAGCATTAATATCGCTAATACCTTCAGATTCTTTTACATAGTCCATCCACTCAGGGCACCAATCGTCAAAACGTAGCAAAAAGCCATCCTCATCCACTTCAAAACTTTTGCCCTTATAAGTAATCTCAGCCATTCTTGTCCTCCTTGGACAGTTTCTATTCAAAAATACCCCAAATAGCATTATAGCATTAGCTATTGGTATACCTAGTACCCTCACATAATCATTTAGCAAATCTCGCAAGGTGTTAAAGGTAAACCTTGTTAAGATTTCTGGTAGAGAATCTGTGGGTAAAAAACATCAAATAATTTTCCAAGCATTTTTTAATGCCTGATTGCTTAACTGCCATAATATGGGGAAAATGGCAAGTAACTTAAGCAATTTTTTTTTATGTCAAATTAACGCAAATAATTTCAATATAAATATGTAGTTATGTCAGTTTTGCTTATGCGGTTGGGCATGTTTTCCAATAAAGCAGCTTATGTTTTTCTTGCAAAGTAGACAAAAAAGATTTTTCAGCATCAGAATTTTCCATATTATGGATGCGAATAAAGATGTGTCTTTTGTCATCATCTATTTTTTCATTATCCGACAAAATCGATATTATATTGATATTATTCTCAGAAAAAGTGTCTAGTATTGGTCTAAGTGCTCCAACGCTATCTTTTACAGGAAAAGCCAATAAGATGCCACCCTCACGAACTCCGGTAAGGCTTAAAAGCACTCTAAAAACATCATGGTCAGAAATTATTCCAACCAACTTATCATTTTCAGTTACCGGAAAACCTCCAAAACCTTTTTCTTCCATTAGCATGGCTACAATTTCAACAGAGTCATCAGGATGGACGCAGATAGGGTCAGGAGTCATAATGCTACTTAATTTTAATTCTGACAATAAATATAGCATTTCGCGCATGTCAAGTGAAGTGGCAGTAGAAGGTGTAGCGTCCTTTATGTCTCGATCTGATACAATTCCAACAACTCGCATTTGATCATCGACTACTGGTAGTCGTCTTATATTATTGGTTTTCATTAGTCTATTAGCTTTCACTACAGATGTATCCAAAGTGGCAGTAATAACTGAACTGGTCATCCAATTTTTTATTAGCATAAATTCTCCTTAAAAAATAATCTGTAAATTCCTTTCCATAGCAATGCATCTTGACTATATAAAAATCATAGGCTAGGCATAAAATGCCTTACCATGTTGATTTGGCAATACTCCCTATGTGGTACATTCAAATACTTTTTTTACTTTAATGGATACTACACAAAGCTTAGCTTTGCGAAAATATTAAAAGGTAATAACTCTTGTTTAACTCTTTTTCTGAACACTTACAAGAAATTGTTTTTGTATTAATTTTTTCATTATTTGCAGGAATTGGTGCTTATATTCGTTTTGTTTTTAGTTGTTTAGCGCAGAAATTTTTAGTTTTACATAATCCTTGGAATATTTTTCTTGTTAACATTTTAGGATGCTTTTGCTTTGGCTTGGTTTTAAGTTTCTCTGAAAGTGTTATCTTTTGGAAAAGTGAGCTAAAATTTTTCATTTTGAGCGGTTTTTTAGGCTCACTCACAACTTTTTCTTCATTTGTTTCTCAAATTAATATCTATATAGAACATAAGAAATATTGTACATTATTTCTTTATGTTGGGTTTCACTTAAGTTTAGGTTTATTTGCTTTTGATCGAGGTTTGAATTTTTTTTAGTTTTTTTAATATTGACATTCATTTTCATTTATGCCATTGTAAACCTACATTATTATAAACCTTAAGATAAAGAGAGAAAGAAATGGCTAAAAAATCTAGAAAAAGCAACGTGGTACAAACTTTGAAAGTAGTTGATAGTAAAAAAAGCCAAACAAATAATGATAATCATGCTTGTGCAAAGTGTAAAAACCCTTGTCCTTGCGCCACTTGTGGTCAAAGAGTGCTTGTTGTTGGCGGTATTGAGCGTATGCAACCATTATACAAAGAAGTTATAGAAGCAAAAGGGCATGTCTTTGAGTATCATGCTGGGCATTTAAGAAAAGGCGGAAATAAACTAGAAAATTGTTTACAAAGGGCGGACATTGTGTTATGCCCTGTGAACTGCAACAGCCACACAGCTTGTTTGCAAGTAAAAAGTCTTTGTAAAAAGTATAAAAAAAACTTGCAATTTATGAAAAACTTCAGTATATGCGCAATTGAAAGAACGTTAGGCGATATCGCAAGTGCCTAGCGCATTAAAATTAACTTAAGGATAAACATATTTGTTACAATATTCAATTACCACCCAACAATCATTACGCTCAAATTAATGACTCACCTTGTGCTTTGCAGCGTATTTTCAAAAACCCTTGGCAACTTAGACTTGCTAAGGGTTTTAGCTTCTGTTAAGTAAGACAAGTTTATGCAAGCATAGAAAAAAGCAAAGTTGTTTTTTCATTAACATGGCACTGTTTAAAATACATAATAATATATTGAGAGGGAAGCATGGCTAAAAAAGCGATTTCAACCGAAGATGCTCGAGCATCAGCTTTACACACAGCCTTAAGCAGTATTGAGCGCAAATATGGTAAGGGTGCTGTAATGAAGCTCTCTGACGATGCTCATGTCAATACAGCTGTCATTCCGACAGGTTCTATTGGAATAGACTTGGCTTTGGGCGTTGGCGGCATTCCACGTGGACGAGTAACTGAAATTTACGGTCCAGAATCATCGGGTAAAACCACTTTAACCTTACATATTATAGCCGAATGTCAAAAACTCGGTGGTACTTGTGCTTTTGTGGATGCAGAGCATGCTCTTGATGTGTCGTATGCTAGACGTCTTAATGTAAATACTGATGAGTTACTAATTTCACAACCTGACTATGGTGAACAAGCACTTGACATTGCAGATATGCTTGTAAGATCAGGAGCAGTTGATTTAGTTGTAATAGATTCAGTAGCTGCCTTAATTCCTCAAGCTGAGCTAGATGGAACAATGGGCGAAACGCAAGTTGGTGGACATGCAAGGCTTATGTCTCACGCTTTGCGTAAACTAACGGGAACCATTCACAAATCAAAAACTTCTGTTATATTTATTAACCAAATTCGCATGAAAATTGGGGTTACAGGTTACGGCAGTCCGGAAACTACTACTGGTGGTAATGCTTTAAAGTTTTACTCATCAATACGCCTTGACATAAGACGTATTCAAACTTTAAAGGATAAAGATGAAGCTTTCGGCTCAAAAACAAGGGTAAAAGTAACTAAAAATAAAGTTGCCCCACCTTTTAGAGAAGCAATTTTTGATATTATCTTTGGTCAAGGGATTTCAAGAGCTGGTGAATTAATTGATCTTGGCATTGATGCTAAGGTGGTAGAGCAAAGCGGGTCTTGGTTTGCTTTTGGTCCTGAGAAATTAGGTCAGGGACGTGAAAAAGTAAGAGCATTACTTGATGAAAATATGCAACTGCGCCAATCCATAGAAGAAAAAGTTTTAGAACACCTTGGGATACAGCAAAAAGAATTTATTCCTGTCGCTGAAGATCCAGCAGAAATTTTAGAAAATTTTGAAGAATAGTAAAGGTATACCATGCTTACTGCCAATGAAATCCGTCGTCGCTTTTTACAGTACTTTAAGCAATTTCAACATGAAGTTGTACCGTCATCACCACTGATACCTCGTAATGATGCCACTTTGCTTTTTGCAAATTCCGGCATGGTGCAGTTTAAGTCGCTTTTTTTAGGTGAAGAAAAAAGGTCATATGTTAGGGCAACCACAGCTCAAAAATGTTTGCGTGTGTCCGGAAAACATAATGATTTATAAAATGTAGTTCGCACATCTCGCCACCATAATAATTTTGAAA
>CAYJDL010000194.1:0-3847 GCA_964368885.1 uncultured Desulfovibrionaceae bacterium
AAAGTGCTCAAAGTTCGTAGCGAAAACTTAAATGAAAATGCAATTGCCACCATGAAGAATTGGCGTGCGTTATTTGAGGAATTAGTAGCAAAATATGCTCAAGGTTATATAAATACACCTGACAATATGGCGCAAAATATTGGATATTCTAAAGAGTGGTTGGATGTTACCGATTATAAAAACGGTCCGGCTAAAAGCTATGAAAACCCTAATAAATAATAATGTATAAAATTAATTTGTTTTTAATAAATTAGAGAGGATACAGTGAAAGTCGCTTTATTACAATGCAATTCCATTACTGGCGATATAGTCGGTAATGGTGAAAAAATTATGCGAGCAGTGAAAAATGCTCGTGCCAATGATGCCGGATTATGTGTAACTCCTGAGCTTGCGCTGTGCGGCGTAGACCCACAAAATTTACTTTTTTCACATCAATTTGTGGAAAGTTGCCAAAAAACTTTGGCACAAATGGCTAAAGCTCTTAGAGGCGGTCCTGCTGTTTTAATAGGTTCGCCCATGCCAACAGTTTATTCTCAGGCAATAACAAATGCCGCTGTTTTGATATTTAATGGAACATTTTCAATTATTTCCAATAGGGTATTTAATACTACTTCACCTTATTTTGAAAGTAATTCTTCATTTGGCATTGTTACTTTATCCGGTTGGCGCATTGGGGTAGTGCTTTGCGATGAGGAAAGTCAAAGCTATTCTTTTTGGAAAATGCAGCAATCAAGTACGCAAAATCCACTTATGGAGCTTATTTCTGCTGGTGTTGATGCCATTGTACATATGGCTTCAAGCCCTTTTAGTATGAATATTCAAAAAAAACGTGAGCAAGGTTTAGGGCAAGTTGCCGCAAGGCATCATATCCATGTATTTTCTTCAAATATGGTAGGTGGTAATGACAGCACAATTTATGCTGGGCAAAGCCTAGCCTTTGGACCTACAGGAGCCTTACTTGCCAGAGGCTATGCCTTTGAAGAAGATTGCGTTATGATTGATACAGCTGTAGAAAATGAGCGATATATTATGAATGCGCCCACTACAGAAGAAGAAGAGTGTTGGCAAGCCTTAGTTCTTGGAACAAAAGATTATGTGCAAAAGTCCGGCATGGAAAAGGTTATTATTGGTCTTTCAGGCGGTATAGATTCGGCAGTGGTGGCTGCCATTGCTGTACAGGCCTTGGGTAAAAAAAATGTTTTGGGTGTATGTTTGCCGTCACCGCATACTTCACAAGAGTCTATTGACTATGCTCAAACTTTAGCGAAAAATTTAGATATTGAGTTAAAAACCATAGCTATTGCGCCACTTATGCAAGCTTTTGAAAATGCTTTGACTCCTTGTTTTGACACAATGCCAACTCATGAAAATGATCTTACCTTGGAAAATATTCAAGCAAGAATACGAGGCTCTTTGCTAATGGCTCTTGCCAACAAGAGCAATGCTTTAGTCTTAAATACAGGCAATAAATCCGAATCTGCTATGGGTTATTGTACACTTTATGGTGATGCAGTTGGTGCGCTTGGAGTTATTGGTGATGTTTCCAAAACTCAACTTTATAATTTAGCTAATTGGTATAATGAGCAATTTCCTAGAAATACCATCCCACAAGAAATTATTGATAGACCACCCACTGCTGAATTACGCCCAAATCAAAAAGACAGCGACAGTTTACCCGAATATGTTGCTCTTGATGAGAGCATGGAACAATTGCTATTGACTCAATCTAGTCATGCTGGTCATGATTTTGACGATAATAATAATGATGAGCATTTACAACAATCTGAAGTAAGCAAGCAAGTCTTTGCTGGTCTTTGTCATGCAGAATTTAAAAGGCGTCAATGCCCTCCTGCTTTGCATATTTCACAAAAAGCTTTAGGCAAGGATTGGTGTATTCCCATGGTTAATAAGGTTCGTCTTGAAAAAAAATAATCAGCGGTTATTTAAAATATTAACGACATAATGTCAACAAACTAAAGGAATTATTTATGTTTAACCATTTCTCTTTGGCAAAAGCCCCTCTTTATTTTTTAATGTTATTGTTCATGTTTAGTATTATGCCAATACAGCAAGCTCACAGTGAAGACCGTACTATGGTTCTACCTGCTCCAGATAAAAAAGGCGGTAAGCCATTAATGCAAGCAATGGCTGAAAGAAAGGTTGTTCGCACTTTAAGTGACGCTGAAATCAGCAATCAAGATCTTTCCAATATTCTTTGGGCTGCATGGGGTGTTAGTAGAAGTGATGGTAAGCGCACCATACCAACTGCGAGAAATAAGCAAAATGTATCTTTATACCTTAGTATGAAAGGTTTTCTCTGGATTTATGATGCAACGGAACATGTTTTGCATAAAATTACAGAAGTGGATCTTTCAAGCGTCATGAAAGGTCCTGTTATGTTGATTATTACAAGCGAAGCCGGAGATGCAAAAAGTGATGCTTATGGTAATATGCACGCCGGTTCCATTTACCAAAATGTTGGGCTTTATTGTGCTTCTGCTGGTCTTGGTAATGTTATGCATGCTCAAGGAGTTGAAAAAGTTCAAGAAGCCATTGCTCAATATCTACCGAGCAAGTATATTGTAAATATTTTACAATCTCTTGGTAAAATTAAGTAGTTATTGACAATTGAGGATTGCTTTACACTAAAATAATGTTTATAATTATGTTTAATTAAGTGAAGCAATCCTTTTTATATTGCATTATAGTCACTTTTGGAGGTGCTATGCTAAATACTATGCGGTTTTTTTTCATTTATATCATTACCGCTGTATGCTTTAGCTCGGTAGCTGTCTCTGTTCATGCCCCTGTTCATGCCACGGCAGCAAGTATTGCTAAGGTAATTGCAGTAACAGAGGGCGCAACTATTGAGCGTAATGGTAAGTCTAAAGTCTTGGCACTAAAAGATGATGTATTTATTAATGATGTAATTTCCACCACAGCAACAGGCAAGGCACAAATAATTTTTAATGATGACACCATTGTTTCCATTGGGGTTAACAGTAAATTTTATATGTCAGATTATAGCGATTCCGAGCGCAAGGCATTTAGAGCCAATGTTGCAGAAGGCTTTGCTCGCTTTGTTACCGGAACTATTGTTAAAGCAAATCCAGACGCTTTTACAGTGCGCACACCTGAAGCAACTGCCGGTATTCGTGGCACTATTTTCAGTATTTTGCTTGAAAATGGTCAAACTATGGTCTTTGTAGAAGGTAGCTCCTCAGAAGGTGGACCTAGCGTTATAGTTAATAATATTGTAATTCCTCTGGGATATGTAGCGGTATTTGATTCTAGTGGTAATATTGTTGGTACGCCTACTCCCATGACCCTAGAGCAAAGACAAATGGTTGAAGAATGGGCAAAAATGCCTCCTAATCAGCAAACCGGTTCCGGAAGTTCACTAGCAGAGTTTCAAGCCGCACTTGGAGGGGGTGCAGGTGGCGGACTGGGGGTTGATAGTAACCCCGAACAATCAGCCGGTAATAATTTTCCTGACCCTCAGTTTAACAAGAACTTGCAAAGTCAACTGCAAAGTCAACTGTCAAGTGAACCACCATTAAATCTTAATGATATAAATGCAAAAGTTTCAGGATTTTTTGAATTTACTAATGGTGCTGCAATCAGTTCCGGTTTATTTTTTTTTGATGCTAATTTAGGTAGCGGAGCCATTACTGAAGTGGAATTAGAAACTAATTTACAGCAAGGTGCCGGTATTTTTGAAGTAGAAGATGCAACAGGTAGAATTAATGCCCATGATTTCGTTATAAGTGGTGGTGAGGCCGAATATAATGGCGATAAAGTAAATGATTGGAATATGACCGGAAATCAAACCATTAATCAAAATACT
>CAYJDL010000195.1:0-3838 GCA_964368885.1 uncultured Desulfovibrionaceae bacterium
ACGCACCTCATATTCACAAAATTCACGACCAGGCATGATAATTTGTTTACCGGCGAGATTAATTTTTAATGTTGGTACATCTAAACGACTTTTATCAGGGTTTTGTTCAAGCCACTCACTTGCATGAGACTCGTATAAAGGACCTTGAGTAATAGTCATTTCATCAAGCAATGCCCGACGAATACCATAGGCTAATCCGGAAAGCAAAAAAGTATGCGTAACACCGGGAGTTAAATCTTCTTTATCTCGAAAATATAGAGGATTATAGAACCAAAGCGGTCTGCTATCTTCAAGCACATTGACGCCTACATTCGCTTCTACTTCACTTTCCCACGGCAAAACGCTATGCACCTCAAAATCATTGGGCAAGCCTTCCATAAGAGGCATAGCAGAAGCTGGTTTTAACTCTTCTTCACTAGAGCCATGCAGTACTGTTGCTGCACGCAAGGGCTGATCTTCAGGCCATGCCATTAACATAGTTTCGCTATTGGCTTTTGTACGTTTCCAACAAGGTCTTGAACCACCAGAATGAATAATGGTTCCAATTACTTGAGGCATCAACTGTTTTGGATTGCCAACAAGTAAGGCCCATTGGCGTCCAAGAGCTTGCACATGCTGTCGATAATCAATACGTTCAGTTATTTCCTTATCAGCGTTTATAGTGTTTAGCTCTTGATCCAAGGCATTTTTTTTCGTCATATTTTTTTCGTTTTTCATTTTCTTCTTAGACATATATTTTCCTTAGCAGCTTGCATAACAAAGTAAAATTAGAACATAATATTAATATAAAGTATAGCTTTTTTTTGCATTGCAGTACTTAAGTGTCTTGGTATCCTATAAATACTTTAAATATAAGTAAAAGCTAAAAGTTTTAAAGTTTTATTCACCTTCTAACATGCTTTAGAGATTATGAAAAATTGAAATGTTGTAATAGTTGTCACGTCATTTGATTTTTACTTGCCAATATATATAATTTGTCGTAAAATGTTTTTAAGTGATCATTATCTACCCCTGTTTTTTATGTTTTTTGTGGCACAAGCAGTAAGACTTTGATGTAAAATGAAGTTTCCAAACAGTTTAGCTTTTTGGAGGTGTTGCATGCAAGACAGATTTTCAGCTCCTCAATGGGCATCCAAAAATTTGGATTTAGCTCAATGGGGAATAGACCAAGACGAAATTGATATTTTAACTTACGGTCCAATGGATGATGAATATTGGCAAATTTGGCAAAAAACTTTGAAAAACGCCAAAACTAAAATTAATGGTGTATCTTACGGTCTCTATGAATGTTCCAAACAAGGTGTGTTAATCATGCCTGATGATTTTGATTTGCAAACGAGAGATTTTCTACCTAAAAGCGGAAACGTTGCTGATTAAATATTTTCTTAGGGAAATATCTTTAACGAGGCATTTTCCCTAAGAGATTAATGCTCCTTTTAAAAATATTTTTTTAAAAGGAGCATTATTTTTTTGTGTATTACATCTCTTTTAACCTAAACATATTTATATAATATTATGAAAAAGTATCTATCCCAAAAAATTTATAAAATGTTAAAGTTAATTCCTATCTTGCACCATTTCTACTACACATAACCCATATTGTACATAAAAGTATTTTACATTCTAAAGCCAATGAATAATTTTGAATATAAAATAAATCATAGCAAAGTTTTTTTCTGGCATCTTCAATAGACGCACCATAAGGATAAGATATTTGTGCTAAACCAGTTATACCTGGTTTAACAATATGCCGAAGCGTATAGTTAGGTATATACTTTTGTAGTCTTTCTATAAATTCAGGACGTTCGGGGCGAGGACCTGTTAAGCTCATTTGCCCTTTTAAAACATTAATAAGCTGTGGAATTTCATCTAAACGTAATTTGCGTAAAATAGAACCAATACGAGTAATACGAGGATCACCCTGCATAGCCCATATGGCTCCGGTTTTTTTTTCAGCTTCATAATGCATGCTACGAAATTTAAGAATTTGAAAAGGTTTACCATTTTTCCCTAGTCTATTTTGGCTAAAAAAAATTGGACCCGGAGAATCAAGAAAAATGGCAAGGGCAATGAAGGGTAAAAAGGGAAAGAATAACACTAAACCAAGTATCGCACCAGCAATGTCTACACAGCGTTTAATAAGACGTTGCTCAAAGGATAAACTAAAAAGTTTGTCTCTTGATATTGCTATGGTGCTAGGCATGTATTTATATGCGCTTTGTACTTTGGGGTTTTCCATCTAAATTTGTTGTTCATTGTCTTAAAAGGGGAAAATATTTTATATAAAAAATTTTCCCCAAAAAAACTTATTTAGCTTGCGAGAGTAGTTCATCGACCTTAAGGCGTGCTGTATAGTCAGGGTTTGTATAAACAAAGGTAGCAGCACCATTACCGTCAAGAACCAATACTGTCGGAACCGGTAAATTATGATGCTTTTGTCCGCTGGCTTTTTCTAAGTCAATTTTGTACTGATTAAGATATTGGGCTACGGTTTCATCATCCATATGAAAAGCAATGCCTAAAGCTGCGCTAAGTTCCATGGAACTGTCCGACAAGAGCGGATATTTCAGCTTTTTTTCACTATGTACTTTTTGTAAACCTTCAGGAAGATCAGGGCATATGCCTATGACACTATAACCACGTTCTTGCAAAGTTTCAAGCTTGGTATTGACTCCCGCTAACTGCGTGAGACAATAAGATCACCACGATCCACGATAAAAAATAAGCACAGCAGGCTTATTATTAATTACATCATGTAAGGAAGTTAATTGACCATCCATAGTGGTAAGTGACCCATTTGGCACAATACTTCCTACTTGAATAGGTGTAATTTGCTCAGCGGTAGGTGCAACTTGCATGCATTCCTCCATAAGCTAAATGTTAATAAAAGTGATCCGCATCAATATAAATCTGAAATGCTCGTTTAAAATATACGAGAACAATAAAATCTTCAAGTCCTGTTACATACTTTTTTATTGCAACTTTAAAAGCATACAAAATAATAATGAGCTATCGTTTTTTTAAGGAAACGCTGATTTAATCTTTTTTTGGGGAAAACTTTGTTGTTTAACGTATTTTGAAAAATGGGTTGCCACGAAAAAACGCTAATCATTCCATTTTTTAATGTAGATTTAGAGGCGTTTTTTCTCGCAATGACTTTGCGTGTCACCGTAGGTCATCAACCCACTTGAGACAGAAAATTTTTAGAAACATTTTTTTAAACTCACCAAGGGCAATTGCTTCGTTTCCGTCTTCGTGTCGTCATATTTCGTTCGCAACAAAAGTCAAGGGACGCTCGTTCCTCACTTAAACCCTTGACTTTTTCGCTCGCTTCATATTCTGACACTTACGACGGCTCCGAGGGCAATTGCCTATTTGGTGGCAGTTTCCACCATCTTCATTGTTGACACTCCACTTGTGGCGCATTCATTGCTTCCTTAATTTTTGCGTTGAGTGTAATAATGATTTTTCGCATACAAGCAGTAATGGCAACCATTTTTTTCTTATGATTATTATTGATTAAATGCTGATAAAACTCTTTAATTCTAACATTAAATCGCACCGCTGATAATGCCGCCATAAATAAAGCCTTTTTAATTTTAGGTCTGCCATACTTCACAAACCTATAGCCCGATAACTTCCCATTTTCTTGTAACGTTTTCCCATAAAAAGAAAGCATTTGTGCATCAATTTTGTCTGTTTTAGCATATTGCCCACAACTCCTAATAAAAGCACTCACTCGTCTGCCTTCTGCCCGGTGGATGTGGAAACCAAGTTCGTGAAAAATATCCACGCATAGCTGTTCATAGCCGCTAGTCAGGTCAATTACGACAAGTAA
>CAYJDL010000196.1:0-3793 GCA_964368885.1 uncultured Desulfovibrionaceae bacterium
CTTTTATAAGCAAAATTTTGACCTTAAGGAGTAAAAATTATGGCAGAACCTAAGGACATGTGGCGTTGTCAAGTGTCAAATTGTGGCTTTATTTTTGATCCAGATCGTGGCGATAAGCGAGGCAAAATTCCAGCCGGAACAAAATTTGAGGACTTACCCGAACAGTGGCATTGTCCGGTATGCAAAGCGACTAAAAAGTCATTTTTAAATATGGGTGAATAGGATTTTTTATAAAGAAGCGATGGCTTATTTTTTGTTTGGGAAAACTTTGTTGCTTAACATAGTTTGAAAAATGGATTGCCACGAAAAAACGCTAATCATTCCAATTTTTAATGTAGATTTGGAAGCGTTTTTTCTCGCAATGACTTTGCGTGTCACCGTAGGTCATTGCGAGGAGAGCCGCCCTATTTTTGCCGATAAAGTATTGAACTTGTGCGGCTCGACGCGGCAATCCATGTCTTTAAAAGTCACGTTAAATAGTGAATAATTACACACCTAAAAATATGTTTGCTGCAAAGGCAATAATCACATTCTAGTATTTAAATTTTTTTAAAGGGATGTGAGTTTGAGAAGTGAAGAGTAATTTTTTCGCAAATGTTTAGCTTCTTCCTTAAAAATAATTACTCACACTTACTGAGTTCCTATACTTTTTCCTAAAATTACCGATGAAGCTTGTAAGTAAACGGCAAAATTTTCTTGGAACGATTATTGCTTGTTAACCATTAGTCAGTTTTTTATTTTTTTAATTTCGAGGTCAACCTTGGAGTAAATTATGAGTAATATATCTTTTTTAAATCCCTATACAAGCTCTGCTAGTGCGTCATTAGATTCAATACTTTCAAGTTCTTCGGCTACAGAGGAAAAAAGCCCAACTGAGGATGCAGTGACCTTAACTGATGAGGCTATGGAACTTTTGGATGAATTGCGGTATAAGGAAAATTTAAGTACAATCACTACCGAAAGTGAATATTATTTTGATAGAGCATCTAAAAAATTACCTAGCACGGAAGAATTTACCGATATGTTGAATTGGCTAGCCAGTCAACAAAATGGGGAAGGTTTTACCTTTGGTGAAGATGATGGTGTTGTTAATAGAGATGCGTATACTAAAGATCCGGTAAAATATGCTGAACTTTGGACTAATATGTATAATCATTTTGGAGATCTTATGGAATCATTAGGACTTGATTCCGATGATACTATGATGCGAGAAGTTCTTTCTAACGATAGTGTACAATTAGAATTAATGACACGCTTTAAAAATTCTTTTGGGGAAAGGACGCAATCCCTTTTAAGCTATTTTAATATAACAGTATAAGTTATAACGGATTTTAGTTGTAAAACACCTTGCACAAAATGGTGCAAGGTGTTTGCTTTGTTGGAGAAATGAGTTTTAAAAAAAACTTATTTCTATTTGACCTGTTAAAAATATTTTTGTATAATGCAAAAATCTTGTTTACAGTTTTGAATAATTGTTTTTTTGTTTAAAGGTTTCCCATATTTATTAAGTTTGGATGTTGGAGCATTTATGGAACAACTTTTATTGAAACTGGCGCGTCAATTAGACGCTCTGGATGAAGCGTCATTGATGTCCCTTTGGGATGTTTATGCTGAAAGAGTGCATCGCTTTGAGCCTACTAAACGTTGGGAAGAGGCTACTTTAGTGCTGTCTTTTATTCAGGCAAAACGTTGGAAAAATCAACTGTTTAACCATCATTGGTCCAATCAAGTTCATCCCAATGGTCTAGAAAATGTGCAACTGGCAAATTTTAGCTTAGAAAAAGACTTATTGGCTACTGCTGAACTTACTGAACCAACCAAGGCTACACAACTAGTTTTTAAGCCAAAAGTTCCAGATAATACTTAAAAATAGTAAGGCAGTTTGGAGGGAAATTTTTTTCCCTTTTTCTGTTGTGTTTATTTGAAATAATGGCTTAATAATTTCTTTTTTAAGTAAATATTTGGTACAAGGTTTGAAGAGCATAAATGCTTTCCCCTTGAATATTTTCTTGTGGCCAAACGTAGCGATTAATAACCGCTAACATAACAGCACCAATGCCGCATTTGCAAATTGTGCCTAAAAATCGACCTACCATAGCTCCAAATGCTGCTTTAGTAGCTTCATTTGTTGGTCTTCCTTTGGCCTTTTCCATGATAAAGCTACCTATCCAAGCACCAATTAATGCACCAATTAATGCACCAATTCCAAAAAATAAGGGTGCAAGTAAAATAGCACCGATGATAGCACCAACTATGCCTGCCCAAGTTCCTGATGATGAAGAACCATATTTTTTAGCCTTCATCACTTGTAAAGCAAATTCTAATATTTCACCTATAATGGCTAATCCAATCAGAATAATAAAGAAAGTAATATCCATGTTAATGGAGTCAGGATTAAAATATTTCCATAAACCTACAAAACCCACAATAATCCAATTTGCGGGCAAGCTAAAAATGTTTAAAAATAGGGTGAAGGTTAACAGGCTCATAAATCCCATTGCTAAAATATAAGCAATGGGATATGGGATAATTGCTTCCATTACTTTACTCGTGTATCCTGAACACGAACAGCCTTACCTTCGCTCGTTGGAAGACTTCCGGCAGCTACCAGTTCAACTTTTGGAGTAACAAGAATTTCATCACGCAAACGTCTTGTAATGTTTTGCTGTAAGGCTCGTAAAATACGCATATCTTCCACAAAGCATTCTTCACGTATTTCTACTTGAACACGCATATGATCAGCATGTCCGTCATTTTCTAGTATAATAAGGTAGTTTTTACCAACTTCCCTAAAAGTCATAATAACTTGTTCAATTTGCATGGGGTAAATATTTACGCCTTTTAAAATAAACATATCGTCAGAGCGTCCTAAAATGCGGTCAATACGTTTATGCTTGCGACCGCAAGCGCACTCTCCGGTAATAAAGCGAGTTAAGTCTCTGGTGCGATAGCGTAAGATAGGCATCCCTTGACGACAAAGACAAGTCATCACTAATTCACCAATTTCGCCATCTGGTACAGGGGCTCCGGTTTCAGGGTCTATAATTTCGGCAATATAAGCATCTTCCCAAATATGTAAGCCATTTTGCTCAGGGCATTCAAAAGCAACACCAGGACCATTCATTTCTGATAGACCATATGAGTTATAAACTTTTACATCAAAAAGATCTTCAATACGCTTACGATATTCTTCTGAATAAGGCTCAGCTCCAATAAGAGCAATGCGCAAGGGTAAATCACGAGGATTATCACCAGCTTCTTCCAAATGTCCACCCAAAATAAGGGCATAGGAAGGTAAAATATGTACTACAGTTGTTTGAAAATCTTTAACTAATTTTAATTGCCTTTTAGAATTTCCGGCTCCGGCAGGAATAGTTAAGCATCCAAGACGCTCCGCTCCGTAATGTATGCCAAGTCCTCCGGTAAACAGTCCATATCCTGACATATTTTGGAAAACATCATCGGGGCGCACTCCTACCATATGCATGCAGCGAGCCATAAGATCTGCCCAAGAATTTAAATCATTTTGAGTAAAACAAATGGCTGTTGGAGTTCCTGTGGTTCCGCTTGAAGCATGCATTCGCACAATTTCTTTTTTAGGAACGCATAAAAGCCCAGTTGGATAATTAGCTCTTAGGTCATCCTTGGTTGTAAAAGGAATTTTACGAATATCATCAATGTTTTGTATTGAATTAGGACTTATGCCTGCTTCATGGAGACGTTTTTCGTAAAACTCACATTTTTGGCTTTGTTCAATAGTTGAGCGCAAACGCAAAATTTGAGTTTGAGTAAT